>JBEBHW010000038.1:0-12422 GCA_040081145.1 Burkholderiaceae bacterium | reverse complement strand
ACCGGAGACCCCATGAACGCTCCCCAACCTCTCAGCGACTTTTCCGCAGCCAACCCGCACGCGCTGGCCACCATCCTCGAAGCGAGCAAGACGAAGAGCATCATCGCCTCGCGCGACATCTTCGACATCTCGGGCACCAAGCTGTGGGCTCGCGACCAGCCCGTCTCCGGCGCGCTGCAGCGCAAATTGCTCGACCGCAAACTGCGCAACCCGCTCGAGAGCTGCCTGCTCGCCGAAGACGGCGTGACCGTCCAGACGCTCGTCCAGGCGACGCAGGCGATGCTCGACAGCGAGACGCCGCTGAGCGTGTTCTTGCGCCGCCACGGCGCAAAAATCATGCGCGAGATCGCCTACCTGCCGCTGCATTCGGTGGCCCAGCTGCTGTTGACTGCAGGCCAGGCGTCGCGGCCCGAGTCGTTCGACCATGCCGTGAAAGCGATGGCGCTGTGCGGTGGCCTGATGATCGAACACGGCGGCGCGACCGCCGACTTGCGCCTGGCGATGCTGTGCGGTTTGCTGCACGACCTGGGCGAGATGTACATCGACCCGCGCTACGGCGAGTTCGACGCCGACCGCGCGCTCGACTTGCAGAGTTATGAACACCTCGTCGTGCACCCGCACGTGGGCTACCTGTTGATCGCGCAGCTCACCGACTATCCGGCCACCGTGGCGCGTGCCGTGGCCGAACACCACGAGCGCCTGGACGGCTCGGGTTACCCGCACGGCTTGCAGCGCGACAAGTTGTCGCCGCTCGGGCGCCTGCTCGCCGTCACGGAAGGGTCGCTGGGCGTGCTGCGCGGCACGCGCCCGACACTCGCGCGCGTCAGCGTCGCGTTGCGTGTTATTCCCGGCGAGTTCGAACTCGGCTGGGTCGGCGGCATCTCCGACGCGGCGCGCGCTCAACCCATCGCCCAAGCGGTGCTCGACACCGAAGAAGTGCAGGCGCGCCTGGCCCGGCTCGACACGGCGCTGCGTGTGGCGAAGGAACAGGTCGACGAGTTCGCCGTCAGCGCCGTGTCGCCGGCGTTCCAGGGCGCGATGACGCTCGCGCAATATTTGCTGGCGCGCCTGCGCACCGGCTGGTACGCGAGCGGCCTGTGGAGCGGCGAAGCCCTGCAGGCGCAAGACGTTGCCGAAGTCGCCGCCGTCGAAGACGAGTTGTTCTTCCGCCTGCGTTCGATCGAACGCGCCGTATTGCTGCGCGCGGGCAAGCTGGACAACGACGAAGCGCGGCGCCTGGACGTGTTGTGCGAGGCGTTCAGGCAGATGGGCGCCTGAGTCGGATTCGCGTTAAATCAAGTAGGCAATTCGGTCTGCGTTCGGCCCGTTGCTGCCGTTCGCGCCGTCATGCGTGCAGAGGTCGAGAAAGGGCAGGTGGCCCGGGGGTACGTTTCAACTAAGCGCGCGCCAAGGTGATCGCCTGCTCGGGGCAGGCTTTCACGCACAGACCGCAGCCTTCGCACGCCCTCGGATTCACAAGCAACGCCTGCTGCCAGCGGTGCGCCATTCCCTTGAGTCTGCCGCGCACACCCAGGCCGGTGCGTTGCTCGGCCGGCAGCGTGCCCACGACATAAACGCCGACAGGGCAGACGCGCACGCACGCGCCTTTGCCCTCGCAGCTCGCGCGGTCGATGACCGGGATGAATTCGCCGGGAGCGTGTTTGCAATCGTTGTCGCTGGCCAAGCCTCGCCCCTTCGGACTCACGTACCGGAGATGTAGCGCTGGAAGAACAGCGTCACGGCGAATCCGAGCAGCGCGAGCGCGGCCAGGCCCAGCGCGCCGGTGCCGGCGATGAGCATCGCGTCGAGCAGCGAAATGCCGGCGATCAGGCTGACGACGGCGCGCGGGATGTCGCCCTTGGCGCGGCGCCGCAGCAGCCACAGCGCGACGAGCATCCAGCCGCAGAACAGCAGCCAGAAGCCCGCGACGCTGGGGTTCTGCGCAGCCAGCCACACGCCGTAGGCGACCGGCGCTGCGAGAAAGATCAGCGGCCAGAGGTTCTCCACCTGGCCCAGGTTCTCTTGTTTGGCCACGTACGTCAGCCCAATCAGGTAGCAAAGCATCAGCGCCGCGGCGATCCACAGCGGCGCGCCCGGCGTGGGCGTGACGCACAAGCCTGCCGCGATCAGCACGAGCACCCGACACAGACCCATCACGACCGGGCTGAACAGGTTCTTCTTATGGTTCCAGTCATACAGCGTGATCGTCGCGGCCAGCAGCAGCCCCGCGATCGCCGGTGCCGCACCGACACGCGGCTCGAAACCCAAGCCGACCCACCCCAGCAACACGATCGCTGCGGCCATCATGCCAAAGCCCCAGCGATACACCTGCGCCGCGCTGACCACGCCGCGCGGGATCGGCCGCTCGGGGCGTGTCGTCGCGTCGAACTTCGCGTCGAACGCGTCGTTGAGGAACATGCCGCCCACGTAGAACAGCGAAAAGGCAAGAAGCATGACGGCCAGGCCCGGGCCGAACGCCGACCCGCCGCCACCGGCAAGCACGACGCCGGCGAGCGTGTTCGTCCACACCGTGGGCAAATTGGAGACGCGGCCGAGCTGGAGCGCTGTGTGCAAATTCATCGCAGCTTCATTGCAAAGGCTCTATTGCGAACGGGTCATTGCAGCAAGCGGGCCTTGACCCAGTTCAACTCGCGCGCGATCGACGCGCTCAGGTCCGCGCTGCGGTACTCGGGAGGCAGCACGTCCCAGGTGTAGGTTTCGACTTCGAGGTGGGCGCTGATCGGCTCGGCGCGATGCATCGCCAGAATTTGCGCGAGAAACGCCTGCGTCGTGCCGAAGTGCTGCATCTGCTCCAGAACGACGGGCACGTGGAAATGCACGCGCCACTCGGCGCCCCGCGCCTCGTCGCGCGCCGCTTCGGCTGCCGCGAGCGCCTCGGGCAAATCGACAAAACGCTGCAGCTCGCCGCGGCTGCGCTGCACGACCTGGTGCAAATACACCGGCTCGGCGAAGGCAGCGAGGTGGCGCGCACTTTGCGCATCGAACGACTCAATGCGCAGCGCCGAACTCAATTGCGCTTTGGAAATCAGAATGCCCGCGCTGCGCAATTGCGCAACGCTCGCGCTTGGATCCTCGAACTCCACGGCGGCGTGGCACACGTCGTAGCACACGCCGATGTGGCGATGCAGCGCGTCTTGCGCCGCGCTGCGCGACAGACCCGCCAGACCCGCGAGCCGAGCCACCGCCGCGCGGCTGAACAAATGCTCGTTGAAATAGCTCACCGCCTCGGCGATGGTTTCGAGAAAACAATCGGGTTCGGGTTCGAGCGCGAGCGAAATCACCTGTCCGCTGCGCTGCGCGATTCCCACGAGGTGCGCAACGTGGCGCAGCAACTGGTCGTCGATCGCCGCGACGCGGCCCGCCGCCCACGACTTGTAGGTGCACGGCACGGTGCTCACACTGCCGCTCTGTCCGGCCGGCAGCAACTCGCTGAGGATGTCGGCCAGGTGATTCGTGTACGCCAGGCGGTGCGGGTCGCTCCAGTCGGGAGCGTAGGCGTCTTGCTTCACCTTGCGGCCGTGAAACGCGCCATAGGGGAAACCGTTCAGCGTGAACACGTAGTAGCCACCGGCATTGAGCCAGTCTTTCAATTCGGCCAGCTTTCCCGGCTCGCGCAAGCTGGTTGCCGCCGCATGGCCGAGACGCAGACCCACACCGAGGGGTTGCTGCGCGCCGCAAGTTGCTGCTTTGATGGCGGGCAGGTAGCGCGCCAGGCTGCCCATCACCTCATCCAGCGGCTCACCGGCGTGGATGTTGGTGCAGTAGGTAAGGTGTCCCAGGTCGGGGCCCGAGTCCGGGCCCTGGAGATGCATCAGCCCGGCTCCGCGCGGGCCCGCAGCCACTGCAGCGCCTGGCCCATGCGTGTGTGGTCGATCTGATGCACTTCAACGCCCACGCCGATGTCGGCCAGCAGCGTCACGCACAACTCGCCGCCCAGGTGCTCTTGAAAGTCGCTTAAACCTTCCAGGATGACGGATTCGCCGCTCGCGCCCGTCTTGGCGAGCGCCGGATGCCACAAGTCGAAGCCGAGGAATTCGAGCAGCGCGCAAATGCGGTTCTCTTCGCCGGGAGCGAGCAAACCGGCGAGCACCGAATAGCGCGCGTCCAGCGCCATGCCGATCGCCACCGCTTCGCCGTGGCGCACGTGGTGCCGCGTCAGGCTTTCCAGCTTGTGCGCAGACCAATGGCCGTAGTCGAGCGGCCGCGCGCTGCCCATCTCGAAGGGGTCGCCGCCCTGGCCGATCTGGCGCATGTGCAATTCGGCGCAGCGGCGGATCAAATAGGCCATCGCCTCGCGATCGAAGGTCGCGAGGTCCTCCTGGTGGTGTTCGATCCAGCGAAAGAATTCGGCGTCGCGAATCAGCGACACCTTCACGGCCTCGGCCATTCCGGCGATCTTGTCGCGCTCGGGCAAGCTCATCACGAAGCGGATGTCGTTCAGCACGGCAAACGGCGGCGCAAACGTGCCGACGAAGTTTTTCACGCCGTGCAGGTTCACGCCGTTCTTCACACCCACCCCCGAGTCGTCTTGCGCGAGCACCGTCGTGGGAATGCGGATGTGGCGCACGCCGCGGTGTGTGGTCGTCGAGATCAGCCCCACCGCGTCGAGCACGGCGCCGCCGCCCACTGCGATGACGTAGGAATGGCGGTCGATGTGCAAGTCGAACAGTGTCTGCTGAAAGCTCTCGACGAAGTGCAGTTCGGATTTGATCTTCTCGCCACCGGGAACGGGGATCGGCTCGCACGCGAGTTCGATCGCGTCGCCGTGCGCTTGCGCGTACTTCGTGATGGTCTCGAGCAGCGTCGTGCGGCTCGCACCCGTGCCGACGAGGCCGTCGTCGACGAAGAACACGACGCGGTGCCGCTTCGCCGGCTCGAGGCGACACAAGACGTCGCGCAGCGCGGTGTTCTCGGGGTCGAAAACGCCTTCAGTGAAAACCACCGGGAATTCAAACGGGACCGCAAAACGCTGCCAATGCGTTTGGGTTCGGCTCGTGGAATGGGTCGTTCCGGAAGAGGGCAACGCCGACATGATGTTTCGCTTCCAGCCTGATGGTGAAGTTGAGTTATTCGATGATCAGGTTGTCCATCGAGCGCCGGCCTTTGCCGTCGGCGACCACCGGCTCGCGGCCGCCTCGCAGGATGGAATTGCCCTCGAACACGGCACGCTGGTCGATCGCCACGGGATTCAGCCAGTCTTCTTCTTTCATCTGGCCGCTCTGTCCGTAAGCCGTCAATGCATTCTGATAACACGCCAGGTGCACTTGCTCCTGCGAGATGCCCTGCTGGAGCGCGAGCTTCGCCGTTTTTGCGACGCCCAGGGGTTCGGAGATACCCCAATCGCAGGCCGAATCGACGATCACTTGCCGAGCCCCGTACTGGCGCAGGATCTCGACCATTCGCGCGTTGCCCATTTTCGTGCTCGGATAAATCGAGAACGCCGCCCAGTAGCCGCGGTCCAGCGTTTCGCGAACCGTCTCTTCGTTGTTGTGGTCGACGACCACCATCTTCGGGTCCAGACCATGTTCGTCGCACACGTCCATCGAGCGTGTCGTGCCGCGCTTCTTGTCGCGGTGCGGCGTGTGGATCATGACGGGCAGGTTCAGCTTCTTCGCCAGCTCGAGCTGCAGGCGGTAGTACTTGTCTTCGAGCGCTGATTGTTCGTCGTAGCCGATCTCGCCGATCGCGACGACGCCTTCTTTCAGCGCAAAGCGCGGAATCAGCTCCATCACGCCTTCGGCAAGCTCTTCGTTGTTCGCCTCCTTGGAGTTCAAGCCGATGGTGCAGTAATGGCGGATGCCGAACTGGCTCGCGCGAAAACGCTCAAAGCCGACGATCGACGACAGGTAGTCGAGGTAGGAGCCGACATTCGTGCGCGGCTGGCCGATCCAGAACGCCGGTTCGATGACGGCGACGACGCCTGAGGCGGCCATCGCCTCGTAGTCGTCGGTCGTGCGCGAAATCATGTGCGCGTGGGGATCGATGAACATCATGATGGGCGACTCGGGAGCAGTGCCGCGTGCGGCGGGATGGGCTGGTTAAACGGCGTGCAGTGTCGCCCAGCTGAGGCGACCTTGGGAAATCCCCTGTTGCAACGTTGGCACAGTCGCAAGCAGTTGCGCTGCGGCCGGATCGGGGCTCGCCGCGAGCGCGAGTGCTGCGGCGGATTGTTCTGTCGCATCGCGGCTCGCCAGCGCGCGCGCCAGCGAGTCGAGCATCGGCCCTTGGGCAAACGGCCCGACACAGCGCCAGATTTCGAAGGGCGCGGGCCGGCCGGCGGCGCGGCGCTCTTGCGCGAAGTCGCACAGCATGCGTGCGAGTTCGGCGTTGGCCCGTTGATCCAGCCCAAGAATCGGCGCGAGCGCGCTGCCGACGAACAGCGCCTTGAGCACCATGTGGTTCCAGCGGTGTTCGTCGAAGTGAAGTTTCGGATAAGGATTGGCGTGGATGATCGCCTCGAACACGCCGCGCATGTTGCTGCGCAGGCCTTCGCCGACCTGATCGAGCAAGGCCTGCCCGTTCGCGTAGAGCGGCAAGCCGCGGTACAGCGCAATGAGTTCGACGACGTCGGCCGTTTCGCACAGCGAGCGAAACAACGGCGCGAAGTTCTGCGCCGTGCGTGACACGTGGCTGAGCAAGAACACGCGCGCGCCGTCGGCAACGCTCCAGCCCTGCGGATTCCAACCCGGCATGGCCTGCTCCGCTGCAGCAAGATCGGCGTCGCGCAGCGCCAAGTCGGCTTTGCCGAGCCGGCGCGGCACCATGCCGAAGGCGATGTGCAGTGCGGTCTCGGTGGGGTTGCCGGCGAGCTCGTCGATTTGCGAATTCAGCCATGTGCGCTGCGGCGCATCGAGCCGACCCCACAAGCATTCGCCTAACAGACTCGTCGCCGCCTGGTTCAATTTGGAAGCGCTCATGGGCTGATATTCTAGGCCGCATGCACCCCACACTCGTGATCCTCGCGGTCGGTTTGACGCCCGGCCTCATTGGCGCGAACACGCCGAATTTGCAGCGCCTCGTCGCGCGCGGCGGCATGCGCGCGCTGAACACCGTCACACCTGCTGTGACGTGCAGCGCCCAGTCGACGCTTCTTACCGGCCTGATGCCGAGCCAGCACGGCATCGTCGCCAACGGCTGGTACTTTCGCGATGTCGCGGAGGTCGCGCTGTGGCGCCAGTCGAACAAGCTCGTCTCCGGCGAAATGATCTGGGACGCAGCGCGCAAGCTCGATGCAAGCTTCACCTGCGCGCAAATGTTCTGGTGGTACAACATGTACGGCAGCGCCGACTGGAGCGCAACGCCGCGCCCGATGTACCCGGCCGACGGACGCAAGATCCCGGACCACTACACGCACCCGCACGAGCTGCACGGCGAACTCGACGCCAAGCTCGGCCAGTTCCCGCTGTTCAAGTTCTGGGGGCCGCTCACCGACATCTCATCCACCGACTGGATTGCCCGCGCCACGCTGCACGTCATGGAAACGCGCAACCCGACGTTGACGCTCTGCTACCTGCCCCATCTGGACTACAACCTGCAGCGCCTCGGCCCGGACCTCGCGCACCCGCGCGTGCAGCAGGACCTGCGCGAACTCGACGCCGTGTGCGGCACGCTGATCGACCACGCCGCGGGCAGCAGGCGCGAAGTGATCGTCGTCTCGGAGTACGGCATCACGCCGGTGACTGATGCGATTCACATCAATCGGCTGCTCCGCGAAAAGGGTTTCATCGCGGTGCGTCCCGAAGAGTTCGGCCGCGAAGTTCTCGATTGCGGCGCGAGCCGCGCCTTCGCTGTCGCGGACCACCAGATCGCCCATGTCTACGTGAACGATCAACACCGCATCGGCGAGGTGCGTGCGCTGCTCGAAAAGCTCGACGGCGTGGAAAGTGTTCTCGACGCCGCCGGCCAGCGTGCGATCGGCCTTGACCATGCGCGCAGCGGCGAACTCGTTGCGGTCTCCAAGCCGGACCGCTGGTTCAGCTATTACTACTGGCTGGACGACGCGCTCGCCCCCGACTTTGCGCGCACTGTCGATATCCATCGCAAACCCGGCTACGACCCGGTGGAGCTGTTCCTTGACCCCGAGCTTCGTTTTCCCATGCTCGCGACGGCGTGGCGCCTTGGCAAACGCAAACTCGGCATGCGCGCCTTGCTCGACGTGATTTCGCTGAAAGACACGGCGCTTGTGAAGGGCTCGCACGGCCGATTGACCGACGACCCTGCCCACGGCCCGTTGGTGATCTCCTCACGCGCCGATTGCCTGCCCGCCGGCCCTGTGGAGGCCACCGGATTCAAGCAACTCGTCCTGGACCACCTGGCCAGTTAACCCTCGCCTGCTCCGGGTTTTCCCCAAGGTCGATTGGGTGATTTCCCGCGTTTCCAGCGGACCGGGGCATTTCACCCCCCTTGTTCAGGGGGGCGAGCGCAGCGACGCTTCAGTCGGCTTTCACTCCCGCATCCTTCACCAGCTTGACCCAGAACTTCGCGTCCTCGGCGAGGAAAGCGGCAAATTGCTCGGGCGACGCCGACGGCGACACGTCCGTCCCTTCGCGCGCCAACGCGGCCTTCACCGCCGGCTGTTGCAGCGCAGCCGTTGCCGCGTCGAAGATCTTGCGCACGATCGTCTGCGGCGTTCCCGCGGGAACGAAGAAGCCATACCAAAATTCGATTGCAAATTCCGGCAAGCCCGCCTCCGCCATGCCGGGCAAATCGGGAACGAGCGTGCTGCGCTCGCGCGTGCTCACCGCCAGGCCCTTGAGGCGGCCGGCTTGAATCATCGGCAACACCGAGGGCGGCGTGCCGAAGGTCAGGTGCGTATCGCCGGCGATCACCGACTGGATCGCCGGCGCGCCGCCCTTGAACGGTATGTGCACCATCTGCACCCCCGCGACCTGGCTGAACAGCGCCGCGCCGAGGTGGGGTGCGGAGCCGTTGCCGGACGATGCGTAGTTCAATCCGCCCGGCGCCTGCTTCGCTTTGGCGATCAGGTCCGCCACCGAGTTGATTCCGCTGCCCGGGTGCGCGGCAATCACGAGTGGCGAACTCGTCAGCTTGCCCACGGGAGTGAGGTCGCGCGCCGAGTAGCTGAGCTTGGGGTTCAGCGCAGGGTTCACCGAGATGCTGCTTGGGCTCGCGATGAGCAGCGTGTAACCGTCGGGCGCGGCTTTCGCCACGGCGTCCGCGGCGACGCTGGAACCCGCGCCCGGGCGATTCTCGATGACGATGCTCTGCCCGAGGGATCTCGCCAGCGATTCGCCGAGCGTGCGCGCAACAAAATCGGCAGCGCCCCCGGGAGCGAAACCGACGATCAGCTTGATGGGTTTGCCCGGGTAGGCCGGCGCCTGCGCCATGGCGGGCCCGATGCCACACGCGGCGGCGAGCGCACAGCCGATGAATGTTGTGATTCGCATGGGGTGCTCCTCGGGAACTCGGCAGGGCGGTGTGAATGTGGAAGCGACGGCCGACCAGGCTATCTGGCAATGCCCGCGAGCACGATCTTGCCCACATGCGCGTTGCTTTCCATGTGCGCCTTGGCCTGCGCCAGCTGCTCGAACGGGAACACCCGGTCGAGCACCGGCTTGATCGCGCCGCGGGCAAGCAGCGGCAACACGTCGGCAACGAACCCGGGAACAGCCTGGGCGCGTTGCTGCGGTGTGCGCAATTTGTTGGACACGCCGAACAGCGTGAGGCGCTTCGCGTGCAGGGCTTCGATGTCGATTTCGGCGCGCAGCACGCCGTCCACATAACCGACGGTCGCCAGGCGCGCTTCGAACGCCATGCAACGCACACACTGCGCAAAGTGCGACCCGCCCACGGCGTTGACGACGAGGTTCACGCCCTCGCCTCGCGTCGCCTCCAACACTGCGCCATGAAATTCGGCGGCACGTGTGCACAGCCCCACGTCCAGACCGAGCGCCGCCAGGCGTTCGAGCTTGGCCGCCGAGCCCGAGGTACCGATCACTTTCGCGCCCAGTGCCTTCGCCGTCTGCAGCGCCGCGACGCCCACGCCCGAGGACACGCCGGCAACGAGCAGCCATTCATCGGCTTTGAGGCGGCCCTGCAGCACGAGCATGTCGTAGACGACGAGAAACGTGAGCGGAATCGCCGCGGCCTCGTCCCACGCCAATGCGTCGGGAACGCGCATCGCCTCGCGCGCGTCCATCAGCGCCGCTTCGGCAAACGCGCCCGGGCAGCGCCCCATGACGCGCTCGCCAACCTGCAGGTGCGTGACCCCGGCGCCGCACTTCAGCACCGTGCCCGCCGCCTCCATGCCAAGCGCCTTGGCCGAGCCACCGTGGCCATGCAGTCCGTGGCCGGCGATGAACTCACCGCGGTTCAGGCCGGCGGCGTGAACTTGCACGACAATTTGCTGCGGCCCGGGCTCGGGCAAGGCGGCGTCGCGCAGCTCCAGCGTGGTCGTTGTTGCGTCACCGACCTGCATCCAATACGACTTCATCGGCAGTTCCCTGCTGTGCGACGCCGCAGTCTAGTCTCTGCGCTGCCCTACGCGCGCAGGTTCTCGCGCTGCCGGCGCACCGACGGATCTGCGCGTAAAGTCGCAACTCAGCATCATGTCCGACTCGGTTCTCACTCTGTTCCACCCCGCGGTTCGCGCCTGGTTCGAGTCCGCTTTCCCCGCGCCCACACCGGCGCAGGTCGATGCCTGGCCGGCGATCCAGGCGGGGCGCAACGTGCTCGTCGCTGCGCCCACCGGCTCGGGCAAGACGCTGGCGGCGTTTCTCGCGGCGATCGATTCGCTGGTGTGCGAGGCAGTGGCGGGCGGCGGGCAACTCCCTGACGAGACGCGCATCGTCTACGTCTCGCCGCTCAAGGCGCTATCCAACGACATCCAGCGCAACCTCGAAGCGCCGCTTCAAGGCATCCGCGCCGAACTGGAACGCCTGGGCCTGCCCGAGGCCGGGATCCGCAGCGCCGTGCGCACGGGCGACACGCCGCAAGGCGAGCGCGAACAAATGCGCAGGCGTTTTCCGCACATCGTCGTCACGACGCCGGAAACGCTTTACATCCTGCTCACGAGCAAGGGCGGGCGCAAGATGTTGGCAACGACTCGCACCGTGATCGTCGACGAGATTCACGCGCTCGCGCCGAACAAGCGCGGCGCGCATTTGGCGCTGTCGCTCGAGCGGCTCGAGACGCTCGTCGGGCGCGGGTTGGTTCGCATCGGCTTGTCGGCAACGCAGAAACCGATTGAGACGATCGCGAGTTTTCTCGTCGGCGATCGCTGCGACGCCGCCGGCCAGCCCGATTGCCGAATCGTCGACACCGGCCACGTGCGCGAGCGCGACCTCGCGATCGAGTTGCCGCCTGCACCGTTGGAGGCGGTGATGTCGGGCGAGGTCTGGCAGCTCGTCTACGACCGGCTCGCCGCGCTGGTTGCCGAGCACCGCACGACGCTGATCTTCGTCAACACGCGGCGCCTCGCCGAGCGCGCCGCGCGCTACCTGTCGGAACGCCTGGGCACCGAAAACGTCGCCGCGCACCACGGCAGCCTGGCGCGCGAGCATCGGCTGGACGCCGAACAACGCCTGAAACGCGGAGAACTGCGCGTGCTTGTCGCGACCGCCTCGCTCGAACTCGGCATCGACATCGGCGACGTCGATCTGGTGTGCCAGATCGGCTCGACGAAATCGATCGCCGCTTTGCTGCAACGCGTCGGCCGCTCGGGCCACGCCGTGGGCGGCACGCCCAAGGGCCGGCTCTTCCCGCTGACACGCGACGAGCTGTGCGAATGCGCAGCGTTGCTCGATTCCGTCGCGCGCGGCGAGCTCGACCGCATCGCGCTGCCGGACAAACCACTGGACGTGCTCGCTCAACAAATCGTCGCCGAAGTCGGGATGCAGGAATGGCGCGAAGCCGACCTTTACGACATGCTGCGCCGCGCCACGCCGTACCGGCAGCTCACACACGACGAGTACCTGGAAGTCGTGCGCATGCTCTCGGAAGGTTTCGATACGCGCCGCGGCCGGCGCGCCGCGTATCTGCACCGCGACGCAGTCAACGGCATGTTGCGCGGCCAGCGCGGCGCGGCGCTGACGGCGGTCACGTCCGGTGGAACGATCCCCGACAACGCCGACTACACGGTGCTGCTCGAACCGCAAGCGCAAGTGGTGGGCACGCTCAACGAAGACTTCGCGATCGAGAGCCTGGCGGGCGACGTGTTCCAGCTCGGCAACACGTCGTACCGCATCTTGCGCGTCGAGCGCGGCACGGTGCGCGTGGAAGATGCGAAAGGCATGCCACCGACGATGCCGTTCTGGCTGGGCGAGGCGCCGGGGCGCACCAACGAACTTTCGGCGTCGCTGTCGCGCCTGCGTCAAGACATCTCGGCGCAGCTCGACGCGGGCGGGCGCGAGGCGGCGCTCGCCTGGCTCACCGCCGCTGAC
>JBEBHW010000633.1:0-2884 GCA_040081145.1 Burkholderiaceae bacterium | reverse complement strand
CACGGGTTTTGGCAGCAACAACGTCGACCATTGCACACGGCTTTGCCACGCGTCGTCAGTCGTGGCGCTGCTCGAGGGAATCGGTTCCGGCGCGGTGAGCAACCCGGTGATGGACGTGCGACTGGCCGAAGTCGTGCTCCTGATCGGTGCCAACCCGACGGTGAACCACCCTGTGGCCGCCACCTGGATGAAGAACGCGGCGAAAGCGGGCACTAAATTGATCGTGCTCGACCCGCGGCGCTCCGAGCTGTCGCGGATCGCGCATCGCTTCTTGCAGTTCAAGCCCGACACCGACGTGGCGATGCTCAACGCGATGATGAATGTGATCGTCACCGAGGGGCTGGTCGATGAGAAATTCATCGCCAGCCGCACCATCGGCTATGAGGAGCTGCGCAAGAACGTCGAGGGCTACACGCCCGAGCTGATGGCGCCGATCTGCGGCATCGACGCGGCGACGCTGCGCTACGTGGCGCGGCTTTACGCCACGTCCAAAGCGTCGATGATTCTGTGGGGCATGGGCATCAGCCAACATGTGCACGGCACCGACAACGCGCGCTGCCTGATCGCGCTGTCGCTGATGACGGGCCAGATCGGCCGCCCCGGCACCGGCTTGCACCCGCTGCGCGGCCAGAACAATGTGCAGGGTGCGTCGGACGCGGGCCTGATCCCGATGATGCTGCCCGACTACCAGCGTGTCATCGAAGCGCCGGTGCGCGCGCGCTTCGAAGCGGCGTGGAAGCTCGCACCCGGAACGCTCGACGACAAGGTCGGCCTGACCGTCGTCGAAGTAATGCATGCGATCAAGGAAGGAACGATTCGCGGCATGTATGTGATGGGCGAGAACCCGGCGATGTCCGACCCCGACGCGAACCACGCGCGCGAGTCGCTCGCAGCACTGGACCACCTGGTCGTGCAAGACATTTTCTTGACCGAAACCGCCTACCTCGCCGACGTCATCTTGCCCGCCAGCGCCTTCCCCGAAAAAACCGGCACGTTCACCAACACCGACCGCCTGGTGCAGCTCGGCCGTCAGGCCATCCCGCCGCCGGGCGATGCGCGCCAGGATTTGTGGCTCATCGAGCAAATCGCCAACAAACTCGGCTGCGGTTGGAACTACGGGCATGTGTCGGAAGTGTTCGACGAAATGCGCCACACCATGCCCAACATCGGCGGCATCACGTGGGAGCGGCTGGAGCGCGAGCACGCCGTCACCTACCCTTGCGTTAAAGAGGGCGACCCTGGCACTTCCGTCGTTTTCGACCACGACTTTCCGCGCGAAGGCGGCAAGGCGAAATTCGTTCCGGCCGACATCATCCCGGCCAATGAGCGGCCCGACGCCGAGTACCCGCTGGTGCTGATCACCGGCCGGCAGCTTGAGCATTGGCACACCGGCAGCATGACGCGGCGCACGGCTGTGCTCGACGCTCTCGAGCCGGACCCGACGGCGCTGCTGCATCCGCTCGATCTGGCTGGCCTGGGCGCGATGCCCGGCGACGTGGTCACGATCGCCTCACGCCGCGGTGAGGTGTCGCTGTACGCCCGTGCCGACGACGGCACGCCGCGCGGCGCCGTGTTCGTGCCGTTTTGCTACTACGAAGCGGCGATCAACAAGCTCACGAACGCGGCTCTCGATCCGTTTGCGAAGATTCCCGAGTTCAAGTACTGCGCGGTCAAGGTGACGCGCGGCGGGTTGGCGCCGGTGCAGAGCAGTTTTGGCGGTGGGCAGGTGCTGGAGCGGCTCGAGGCCTGACCAGCCGGGTGCCTGCAGGTGCAGCGCGCGCGCTCGCCGACGCCGACTCGGCTCTCAGGATCCACCCGGCTGACGCGCGTCGAGCAAGTCGCCCAGCGTCTTGGGCTCGGCCAACAACGTCGAGTGCGGCGAGTAACCCTCGCTGCGCAACTTCGGGTGCATCGCGTCGCGCGCAATGCTCAAGCTGAAAAAGTAGCGCGGCTTGCGCGCGCGGTTATCGGGGCCGGCGTGCAACATGTCGCTTCGATAAAGGATGACAGTCCCCTTCTTCGGAGTCGCCTGAACCAAACGGAACGTGCAATCCAGCATCCGGCGCTCACGCCACAGCCGCAGCAGTGTGAGTGGGTCCAGCATCGAAATCTTGAACACGCCGCTTTTTCCCAGCAGAAAGCGAAGCATGTTGGGCTGGTGGTCGTCGCGCTTGCGCGAAAAAGTGCGGTCCAGAAACTCACGTTTCGGCTGCATGAGAGAGCGCGAACGACCCCTGCGCAGTCTCAGAATCCCGTCTCACCCCAGCGCGCATCCGCCCAGTTGAAACGCGGTACGGCGCGCGGCGCGCAGTTCGCCATCGATTCGCGGCAACGTTGCTTGGCCTTCAGGATCGCGTCGGTGAGAAAATCCGCGTCATAGGCGCGCAGCATGTGCGCCTGCTCACCCTCCAGGTAGCCGCGCACGCGCTCGCGTTCGCACGCCGTGGCCGGCAGCTTCTGATACGTGTCGTCGTCCCAGAACCAGCGCAGGCCCAGCTCGTAGAACGCCGCGTTGAACGCGCTGCGGTCGATGGCGCTGCCGGCGTCGGTGTCGCGCAAATTCACGGTGGCGGGGGTGGTCATGGCAAGACTCCTCGGGGTCGGTTCCGACGCATCGAATTCGTCGTCGAGGCCTGATCCTAGGTTCGCCCATGAATAAATGATAATTAAACTAAATGATGAATTGCATTACCTATGCGTTATGCACGATCGGCGCGGCCGAGCGTAGCGCGCGCTGCCCAGGGCCCGCCGAGTGAAGAACGCGACGCTGCGCCAGTTGAAGGTGTTCGACGCGGTGGCGCGCCTGTCGAGCTATTCGCGCGCCGCCGAAGAACTGCACCTGACACAGCCCGCCGTCTCGACCCAGGTGCGCAAGCTCGAAGAC
>JBEBHW010000632.1:0-2884 GCA_040081145.1 Burkholderiaceae bacterium | reverse complement strand
CGGTTCGGGCGGCTGGCTGCGGGTGCGGTGCCGGAGCCGCTACTCGCGCGTCACGCGCAGCACTTCTTCGGGCGCGGTCACGCCTTGCGCGACGAGCCGGGCGCCGTCTTCGCGCATCGAGCGCAGGCCTCCCGCCTCGGCAGCCGCGAGCAACTCCGATTCGGCGGCGCCGTTGTGCACCAGGTCACGCACCGTCGCATCAGCGACCATCAGCTCGTAGACGCCGGTTCGCCCCTTGTAGCCGGTGTGCCCGCACTCGGCGCAACCCACCGGGTGGTATTGGCGCTGCGCGTCGATCTTGCGGCAGCGCACGCACAACTTGCGCACCAGGCGCTGCGCAAGAACGCCGAGCAGGCTCGAGCTGAGCAGGAAGGGCTCGACGCCCATGTCGATGAGGCGCGTCACGGTCGACGCGGCGTCGTTCGTGTGCACCGTCGCCAGCACCAGGTGGCCAGTGAGGGAAGCCTGGATCGCGATTTGCGCGGTCTCGAAGTCGCGGATTTCGCCGATCATGATGACGTCCGGGTCCTGGCGCAGGATCGCGCGCAGCGCCTTGGCGAAGGTCAGGTCGATTTTCGGATTCACTTGCGTCTGGCCGATGCCGGCGAGTTCGTACTCGACCGGGTCTTCCACGGTGAGCACGTTGGTTCCGGCGGTGTCGATGCGTCCCAGCGACGCGTACAAGGTGGTCGTCTTGCCCGAGCCGGTGGGGCCGGTGACGAGCAGAATCCCGTGCGGCTGGTGGATCAGCTTGTCGAAGCGCGTCAGCGTCTCGCCGCTCATTCCCAGGCCTTCGAGCGTGAACTTGGACTCGGCTTTGTCGAGCAGGCGCAGCACTGCGCGCTCGCCGTGCGACGAGGGCAGCGTGGAGACACGCACGTCCACCGCGCGCCCGCCGATGCGCAGCGAAATCCGGCCGTCTTGCGGCAGACGCTTCTCGGCGATGTCGAGTTCGGCCATGATTTTCAGGCGCGAGATCAGCGCGGCGTGCAAGGCCTTGTTCGGCTGCACGACTTCGCGCAGCGTGCCATCGACGCGAAAGCGCACCGCGCTGCTGCGCTCGTAGGGCTCGATGTGGATGTCGCTCGCGCCGTCTTTCGCCGCTTGCGTCAGCAAGGCGTTGAGCATGCGGATGATCGGCGCGTCGTTCGACGCTTCCAACAGATCTTCGATCGCCGGCAGCTCCTGCATCATGCGGCTGAGGTCGACCGCGCTTTCGACTTCGCCGATCACGACGGCCGCGCTCGACTCGCCCCCGGCGTATGCCGCAGCGATGCGGTTCACGAGCGTCGCCGCGGGCTCGCGCTGCAACGAATCGACGTTGTACAAGCGCAGCACTTCGCCGAGCGCACTCGCCGCTGAGGTTTCCGCGGCGTGCAAGACCAGGCGATCGCCGTCGTCTTCGAGCAGCACCGTGTGCGCCTTGGCGAAGGCGTAGGGCAGGGGGTGGCGCGCGCCCATGACGTTGTTACTTGGCCGGCCCCGACGCTGCAGCGTCGGGGCGCAGCGGCGGGATCAGCGGGGCGTCGTTGATCTGCATGACGCGGCTCGGGTCGGGTTGAGAGTCGCGTTGCAGGGCGCGGATCGAGTCGTAGCGGTCCATGGTCAACTCGTTCGCTGCCTGCTGGGTACGCAGCACGACCGGGCGCAGAAACACCATCAGGTTGCTTTTCACGCGGGTCCGGTTGTCACTGCGAAACAGCCCGCCGATGAAAGGCAGGTCGCCGAGCAGCGGCACTTTGCCGGCATCGCCCGAGAACTCGTCCTTGAGCAGGCCGCCCAGCACCATGATCTGGCCGTCGTCGACGACGACCGTGGTTTCGATGGAACTCTTGTCCGTCGTCGGCCCGGCCGAACTCGACGCGCCGCCCACGACGTTCGAGTTCTCCTGGAACACTGTCATGCGCACGGTGCCGCCCTCGCCGATTTGCGGCTTGACGCGCAGCGTCAGGCCCACGTCTTTGCGCTCGATCGTCTGAAACGGGTTCGTGGCGCCTCCCGTTGCGCCGGTGTTCGTGAACGTGCCCGTGATGAAGGGAACGTTCTGGCCGATCACGATCTTCGCCTCTTCGTTGTCGAGCGACACCAGATTCGGTGTCGACAACACGTTTGCGTCGGCGTTCGTTTCCAGGAACTTGGCCAGGGCGCCGAGCGTATAGACCGAGCCGACCTTGGTCAGCACGCCGAAGTTGAAGCCCCCTGGGATCCCGGCCGCGCTGGCTGCAGCGAACCCCGTCGCGTTCGCCCCCTGCGCCGTAGCCGCCGAGAGCGAGATGATGTTGCCCGAGCCGGCACCGCCAAAATTGGTCCCCGCTCCGAAGATTGTCGAGTCGCCCTTACGCCCTGACAGGCCCTGCCACTGAAAGCCGATTTCCGCAGCCTTGGCGGCGTCGACCTTGACGATCATCGACTCGATGTAAACCTGCGCCCGGCGCGAATCGAGCTGGTCGATGACGCCGCGTAACTGGCGGTACAAAGGCTCTGCCGCGGTGATGATGAGCGAGTTCGTCGCCGGGTCGGCCTGGATGAATCCGCCGGTTGAAGGGCTGGCCGAGGCGCTGACCGGCGCTGTCGCCTGGATCGACGCGCCGCCTGGGGTTTGCGGCGCAGCCGGCGCTTGCCCGGTTACAGGCGTCGAAGACCCCCCCGCTCCGCCCCCGCCGCTGCTGAAGGCTGAGCGCAACACCGTCGCAAGCTTCACGGCGTCGGCGTTCTTCAGGGGCACGACCCAGATGTTGCCACCCGCTCCTGCGCCAGCGGTGGGTTGATCGAGTTTGGCCACGAGCGCGCGGATGCTCGCCATGCGCGCCGGATTCGGCGCGCGAACCAGCAGCGAGTTGCTGCGCGAATCGACCATGATCGACGCCCCGCCGACACCGCCTCC
>JBEBHW010000631.1:0-2888 GCA_040081145.1 Burkholderiaceae bacterium | reverse complement strand
CCGTGGAGAGCAACTCGCCCCACGGCGCGATGCGCTGCGTCGGGCCGTTGCAGGCGAGCACGACCACATCGTTCGGCTGCAGGTCATCGACGAGTGCGATCTCCACCTCATAGGGGTTCTCGCCGGCGATGTGCTGATACACCGGCATGTACAAGCCGGTGCGCGCGCGGCCGATGAGTTGCAGGGCGTCGTCGAGCGGGCGCATGAACGGTCGCATCGCCTGATTCATGAGGCCGAGGCTGTCGAGCACGTCGGAGAGGACCGCGGCGTTCAGCGCGCGCAAAGTATTCAGGTCGAGTGGCATGGCTGATGCTCCTAGGGAAATCAACCGTAGCACGCGCAGCGACTCCCGTCAAAAATACGTCATGACTTCGTTCAAAGCGCTCGTGCTGTGCCTGCTCGCGTGGGGCGTGGCGCAACCGGCCGATGCGCAGCCCAACACCTGGCCCGACAAGCCGATCAAGTTGGTCGTGCCGTACCCGCCAGGCGGCTTGACCGATACGCTCGCGCGCTCCATCGCCGAACCGTTGGCCAAAGCGCTGGGCCAGGCGATCGTCATCGACAACAAACCCGGCGCGGGCACGCTGCTCGGCGCGCAACTTGTCGCGCGCAGCCCGGCCGACGGCTACACCTTGCTGATGGCGACGAGCACGACGCTCGGAGTGAGCCCGGCGCTGTACCGCAACAACATGATCGACCCGGTGCGCGACTTCGCTCCCGTGAGCCTGGTCGCCAGCGTGCCGTTCTTCCTCGTCGTGAACGCCGACTCGGGCTGGAACACGCTGCAAGACGTTGTCGACGCCGCGCGCAAGGCCGCCGCGCCGCTGCAGTACGGTTCGGCCGGCAACGGCAGCCCGCACCACCTGGCGATGGAGATGCTGCAAAAAGCCAGCGGCGCGAAGTTCGACCACATTCCCTACAGAGGCAGTCAGCTCGCCGTGCCCGACCTGCTCGCCGGGCGCTTCAAGTTGATGGTGACGGACCTCACGCCGTCCATCGCGCACATCCGCAGTGGCAGGCTCAAGGTGCTCGCGACAACCGCGCCGCAGCGCTCGGCGATGTTGCCCGAGGCGCCGACCTTTGCCGAGGCCGGTGTACCCGGCGTGCAGGCGGTGGCGTGGCAGGGCATCGTTGCGCCGGCGAATACGCCGCGCGCCGTCATCGAGCGGCTCTCGGCCGAAATCAACCGCATCGTCGCGAGCGACACCTTGAAGGCGCGCTGCGCGGCGATCGGCTGCGACGTGCTGCCGCCCAGCAGCGCGACTGAATTCGCCGAGCTCGTGAAGAACGATCTCGCGCGCTGGACGCAGGTCGTGGTCGACTCGGGCGCGAAGATCGACTGACCTCGTCCGATACTGACACCCCCTCAATCGACCTGGATTTGCCATGGCTCCCGTGATCGACGTGCACACGCACATGCTGAACAACGACTACCTGGCGCTGCTGGAAAAGCACGCCGGGCCGAAGATCACGCTCAAAACGGTGGTCGGCGGTTTGCGCGCGATCCACCTCGACGACGCGCCCTTCATGACGCCGGTGCCGGAGATGTTCGACTACCCAGCGCGCATCCAGATGATGGACCGCGTGGGCATCGATGTGTCGGTGATTTCGCTGACCTGTCCGAACGTCTATTGGGGCGCGCCCGAGGTGAGCCTGCAGGCGGCGCGCATCATGAACGACGACATGGCGGCGGCGTGCGAGCGCTACCGCGGGCGCATCGAATACTTTTGTTCGTTGCCGTGGCAACACGCCGACCTCGCCGTCGCCGAGTTGAGGCGCGCCAAGGCCAAAGGCGCTGCCGGCGTGATGGTGCTGGGCAACATCGACGGCGTGGCGCTCACCGCGCCGCAGTTCGCTCTGGTCTGGCAGGCGATCGACGATCTGGCCTTGCCCGTGCTCATCCACCCCACCGCGCCGCCGGGGGTGCAGGCGATGCAGATGAACGAGTTCCAGCTCACCGCGTCGATCGGCTTCACGTTCGACACCACACTCGCCGTCGCGCGCATGTTGTTCGACGGCTTTTTCGACCGGTACACGAAGCTGAAGATCATCGCCTCGCACGGCGCCGGTGCGTTGCCCTACCTCATCGGTCGGTTGGACCAGTGTTTTCGCAACATTCCGGCGTGCCGCACGAAGACGGAAAGCGCGCCGTCGAGCTACATGGGCCGCCTCTTTGCCGACTCGGTGGTGTTCACGCAGCAAACGCTCGATCTGTGCCTGGAGGTCTTCGGCGACGACCAGGTGCTGTTCGGCTCGGACTACCCGCACACCATCGGCGACCCGGTGCGCTGCCTGGCCCAGGTGAACGCGCTGCACGGCGCGCGCCGCGAGAAGGTGCGTGGCGGCAATGCGCAACGCATCTTCGGGTTCTGACACGATGGTACCGACCCGAACCCGGTTGACAGCCAAGGCTTCCCACCCGAGCTTCCCAAGGAGACTTCCGATGAAACGACGTTCCTTCGCACTCGCCGCTGCCGCTGCGGCGTTGCTTGTCGCCGGCCCGGTGGCGCTGCAGGCGCAAGACAAACCACCCATCAAGATCCTCGTCGGCTTCCCGCCCGGCGGGTCGGCCGACATCCTGGCGCGCCTGCTCGGCGACAAGCTGCGCGTCTCGCTCGGGCAGACCGTGATCATCGACAACAAGCCCGGCGCCGCCGGCCGCGTCGCATTGGGCGAACTCAAGCGCGCCGCGCCCGACGGCCAGACGCTCGTGCTCGCGCCGAGCGGCGCGTTCGTGATCCTGCCGTGGGTCTACAAGAACGTCGGCTACGACCCGGTGAAAGACTTCACCCCGGTGGCGCGCGCCGCAACGTTCGACTTCGCCATCACCGCTGGGCCGGCGGCGCCGGCGGGCGACCTGAAGGCCATCCTCGCGTGGATGAAAGCCA
>JBEBHW010000630.1:0-2889 GCA_040081145.1 Burkholderiaceae bacterium | reverse complement strand
GCAGATCGCGTGCGCGGCGTGTTCGATTCCGTCGCGTCCAAGTACGACGTGATGAACGACCTCATGTCGCTCGGCCTGCACCGCGTCTGGAAGGCGTACACCGTCGCCGCGGCGAACGTGCGCGAAGGCGACCAGGTGCTCGACATCGCCGGCGGCACCGGCGACCTGGCGCGTGCTTTCGCCCGCAAGGTCGGCAGCCGTGGCAGCGTGGTGCATACCGACATCAATGAAGCGATGCTCAGAACAGGCCGCGACCGCCTCATCGACGAAGGCGTCTCTCTGCCCACCGTGCTCTGCGACGCAGAAAGCCTGCCCTTCGCCACCGGCCGCTTCGACGTGGTGAGCGTCGCCTTCGGCCTGCGCAACATGACGCACAAAGACAAAGCGCTGCTGGAGATGAACCGCGTGCTCAAAGACGGCGGGCGCCTGCTCGTGCTCGAGTTCTCCAAGATCGCCCCGCCGCTCGCCAAGGCCTACGACTGGTACTCGTTCAACGTGCTTCCGCGCATCGGCCAATGGGTCGCGGGCGATGGCGACAGTTACCGCTACCTTGCGGAGTCGATCCGTGTCCACCCCGGCCAAGCCGAACTCAAGGCGATGATGAAGGCCGCCGGCTTTGGCCATGTGGATGTACACAACATGAGCGCTGGGGTTGTGGCGCTGCATGTGGGGATCAAGTGCTGAAAGCCTGAGGCGTCCACGCGTAAGTCGGCCTCGCCTCCTGATACACCACCACCCATTCCAGGGGGTGGACGCAACCTTCCGCGTGCCGCGAGCACAAATGCGCTGAACTGGCGGCAGCGCGCTCGTGCCCTGCGTACCGGGGGGGCGAATCAACGCCCCATCAACCTAAACTCGGAAATCGAGGGGGCACCAGATCTCCTGGGTCACGCGTTGCCACGCGGCGCGAAGTCTCAATGCACAGGGAAGGCCACGACAAATGAATCTGCTTGAATCGCTTCACGCTCGCACAGCGCCCTCGACTCGAGCCGCACAGCTCGCACTGACCGTCATTGCCACCGCCTGCATTGCCGTGGCGCTTGCCGGCTGTGGCGGCGCCAAGAAAGACAAGCCCGCGTCGCAGGTCGCGGCGAAGGTGAACAAGGAAGAAATTTCGGTGCACCAGATCAACTTCATGCTGCAACAGCAGCGTGGGTTGAAACCCGAGCAGGCCGACGCGGCAAGCCGGCAGATCCTGGAGCGCCTGATCGACCAGGAGCTCGCGATCCAGAAAGCGCAAGAACTCAAGGTTGATCGTGACCCGCGCGTCGTCGCGCAGATTGAAGCCGCGAAGCGCGAAATCGTCGCGCGCGCCTACATTGAAAGAGTGGGTGACTCTGCAGCCAAACCCACGCCCGAGGAGATCAACAAGTACTACACCGAGAAGCCGGGCTTGTTCAAGGACCGGCGCATCTACAGCATCCAGGAAATCGCGATCGAGGCCAAGCCCGACCAGGTGGCAAGCCTGCGCGCCAAGTTGGAGGGCGCCAAGTCGGTGAATGAATTCGTCGACTACCTGAAGGCGAACAACATCCGCTTCGCCGGCAACCAGGCAGTGCGCCCGGCAGAACAGTTGCCGCTGAACATGCTCGACACGTTCTCCAAGATGAAAGACGGCCAGGCGATGTTGTTGCCCTCCGCCACAGGTGCCCAAGTCGTGGTGCTCGCTGGAAGCAAGAGCGAGCCGGTCGATGAAGCGCGCGCCAAGCCGGCGATCGAACAGTTCCTCGCCAACGACGCGAAGCGCAAGGTCATCGAGGGCGACGTGAAAGCAATGCGCAGCGCAGCGCGAATTCAATACATTGGCAACTTCGCCGAAGGCGCTCCGCCGGCCGTCGTCGCCGCGCCCGTTGCGGCGCGGGCAGCCGCAGCCAGCGGCCTGGACGCCGACGCCATCAGCAAGGGCCTGGGGTTGAAGAAGTGAAGCTCGGGAGGCTCAGCATGTGGCGCAATCTCCTTGTCTTCGCACTCGCCCTGCTGATCGGCGGGGTGAGTAATGCGCAAGCCGCAGCGCCCGAATACCGCCTCGGCGCGGGCGACGTGGTTCGGATCACCGTCTATCAGTCGCCTGACCTGAGCCTGGAAACGCGGATCGGCGAAAACGGCACGATCAGCTACCCGCTGCTCGGCAGCGTGCGCCTGGGTGGCATGGGCGTGTCGCAGGCCGAACAGGCCATCGCCGACGGCCTGCGCCGCGGCAACTTTCTCAAGCAACCGCAGGTGAGCCTGCTCCTCGTGCAGGTGCGCGGCAGCCAGGTCTCGGTGCTCGGCCAGGTGAACCGCCCCGGGCGCTTCCCGGTCGAAACCGCCGACATGCGCCTGTCCGATCTGCTCGCCATGGCCGGTGGCATTGCGCCGTCCGGCGCCGAGATCATCACCCTCGTGGGCACGCGCAACGGCCAGCCGTTCCGCAAAGAGATGGACCTGCAGGCCATCGTGCGCAGCGAGCGCCGGGCTGACGACATGTTCATGCAGAACGGCGACGTCGTCTACGTGGAACGCGCGCCAATGGTCTACATCTACGGCGAAGTGCAACGCCCCGGCGCGATGCGCCTGGAGCGCGGCATGACAGTGATGCAGGCGCTGGCTACCGGTGGCGGCCTCACCCCGCGCGGCACGGAGCGCGGCATGCGCGTGCACCGCAAGGGCACAGACGGCAAAGTGCAGGTGATCCAACCGAATATGGACGATCCGGTGCGCGACGGCGACGTCGTCTACGTGCGCGAGAGCCTGTTCTAGGCTCACTCACCATGCAAACCGCACCCATGTCATACCGGCGAAAGCCGGTATCCACCGGCTCGGGTGCGCAGCCCCTCTCATGACCTTTGGCCAATTCCTCGCCATCCTGCGGGCGCGTTACCTGTCTGCGCTGCTGGTGCTTCTCGTCAC
>JBEBHW010000629.1:0-2891 GCA_040081145.1 Burkholderiaceae bacterium | reverse complement strand
GACCGCATCGTCTTGCTCGCCACGTTTCTCGTCGCGGGCTGCGTGCCCGCCTTCCTGGCGCAGTATCGGCAGCGGCTCGGCGGCGCGCTCGATCAGGTGGTCAAGGACTTGGCGCCGTTTCGCGAGGTCGCAAAGAAGTTGCACGGCGGCAACATCGAAAAGCTGATCGAGCACCATCAATTCAGCCCCGATCCGACGTTCCAGGCCGAAGGCAGCGCGATCCAGGCGATGCTGCGATCGCTGGACCGCTTGCGCAGCGCAGTCGAAGCGCTCAACACCGACCTGATTCATCAAGTCATCGCGCTCGCCAAGCGCGCCGACCCGCAAATCGCCAAAGCGACGTGGGCGGCGTATGAACCGGCGTTGAGCTTCAGCGCCGAGGGCCTGCTCTTCGCCGGTGGCGTGGCGCTAGTCGCGTGGCTGCTGTTCATGCTCGGCTGGCTGGCGTTCTTCGGCTTCGTGGGCTGGGTGCGCCAGATGCGCGCCTGAATTCGCGGCCACGACGCCTCTACACTTCGGGAACGGAGTCGACGACGCAAAGAGGCCCGATGTGACCCAGGAACCCGCGGCGCCGCCGCAAGGCAGTCCGGCCGGGGCCGAATCGCCCGGGTTCATGCGCCACACGCTGCCGGTGGGCACCGTCATCGGCGGCTTCGAGATCACCGGGCTGATCGGCGAAGGCGGTTTCGGCATCGTCTACCTGGCGTTCGACCCGACGCTGCAGCGCCAGGTCGCGCTCAAGGAATACATGCCGTCGTCGCTCGCGTCGCGCGCGGCCGTGGGGAACGACGTCACCGTGAAATCGGCGCGCCACGTCGACACGTTCAACGCCGGACTGCGCAGCTTCGTCAACGAAGCGCGCCTGCTCGCCCACTTCGACCACCCGGCGCTCGTCAAGGTGCACCAGTTCTGGCAGGCGAACCGCACCGCCTACATGGTGATGCCTTATTACCAGGGGCCGACGCTGAAAGCCGCGCTGCGCGAGATGGCCGGCCAGGGGCGCACGCCTGACGAGGCCTTGCTGCGCCAGTGGCTCGCCCCGCTGCTCGACGCGCTCGAGTTGCTGCACGCCGAGATGTGTTTTCACCGCGACGTCGCGCCCGACAACATCCTGCTCACGAACCACGGGCCGCTGCTGCTGGACTTCGGCGCGGCGCGGCGCGTCATCAGCGACATGACGCACGCGCTGACGGTGATGCTCAAGCCCGGTTACGCGCCGATCGAACAGTACGGCGAGGCGGCGAGCATGGCGCAAGGCGCGTGGACCGACTTGTACGCGCTGGGCAGCTGCGTCTATTTCGCAATCACCGGGCGTTCGCCGATCACCTCGGTAGAGCGCGTCATGGGCGATCCGCTGCCGCCGCTGGCGAGCATCGCCGCGGGTCGCTACAGCGCAAGGTTTCTGCGCGCCATCGACCACGCGCTAGCGGTGCGGCCCAAGGACAGGCCGCAAAACGTCGCCGAGTTCCGTGCGCTGCTCGGCGCGGCGCCGGCGTCTGCATCGACAGCACCCGGCGCGAGCGCGGGCGCGGCCGCGGGCACCACCGCGCGCGTCGGCGACGCGGCGGCAGCGCCGCGGCAAACCTCGCGTCGCGCCCTGCTGCTTGGGGTTGCGGCGCTGGTGGTTGTGGTGTTCGTCCTGAGTTTTGCGGCGCGGCGCTCCGGCGAACCGGGCCTGTCTCGGCCTGCCGAAGCCGCGCCAGAGCAGGCCACCGCAGCCCCCGCGGCGGTCAAGGTGGATCCTGAACCGGCTGCATCGGCACCGGCCGCGTCGCCGGCGAGCGCCGCATTGCCGGCGCCACTGCCAGTGGCGGCGCAGCCCAAAGCGCCGGCTGCGCTGCCTCAGGTTCGCGCCCCGGCTGCGGCTAAGCCGGCGCCACCCGCGTCGCCCGCGCCGCGCCCGACGGCTCAGCCTGCCGCTACAGCGGCGCCACCACCAACTCCCCCGCGCCCGGCGAGCGCGCCCGGCGTCGCAGCCGCGCCGCTACCCGAAGCGCGGCCCGCGCCTGCGCCGCCCAAGCCCACCGGGAAGCCGGCGCGCTGCGAAGAGATTCTGCAAAAAGGCACGCGTCAACCGTTGAGCATGGACGACGTGACTTTCCTGCGCCAGGAGTGCCGCTAGCTAGCTGGCGGGTTGAAGTTCCGCGAGTTGCTCCAGCACGCGCTGCAGCTCGTTCTGCACCTGCGCCGGAAATCCGGTGCTGCCCCAACGCGCATCGGCCACCAGCGTCTGCAAACTCTCACGCGAGCGCGCGCGGCGCAGCCAGTCGCGCGCAAGCCGATTCGCCACGTGGGGAAAGCGTTCGCACAGCGCTTTGGGCCGTGCATCGACGGGAAATCCGACCAGCCAGTCGATCGTCGGCCCGACCAGCATGCGTTCCGCCGATTCCGGCTTGTGCTCCTTCATGCGGCCGAAGTTGATCGACAACGGATCGGTGTCGATTGCCGGGTCCAGCGCTGCCGCTGCGGCGGGCGCCGGCTTGTTCGCGGTGACGAACTCGACTTGCTCGAATTCAATGCTTCCCGACGGACGGAATTGAATGGGTGGGTTCGACATCGCGCTGATCGGTGAGATCCATCGGTTCGGATGCTGCAAATTTTAGGCGCGCTTGATTGTTGAAAGTGACGAGCGCGCAGGGCGAACGTGCGGGGTTTCACGGCACTGTGACCGCGGCAATCGTGCTTCGCGACGATCCGGTGCGGCGTGCTACAAACCAGCTCCCAACGGGAAAATGGAGTGGGCCTGTGCAATCGCTGCCGGTGATCGTGCTGGGTTTTGTTCTCGGCATGTTGCACGCCACCGACGCGGACCACGTGATCGCCGTGTCCACCATCGTCAGTCGGCAGCGCAGCGTGGGCGGGGCGGCGCGCATCGGCTTGCTGTGGGGCGT
>JBEBHW010000628.1:0-2899 GCA_040081145.1 Burkholderiaceae bacterium | reverse complement strand
CGAGGATGACCTGCGGCGTGTAGCCGAGCATCTCGGCCTTGTGCGTCAGGTAATAAGGATCGACGCCGATGCAGTGCCCACCCACCAGGCCCGGGCGAAACGGCAAGAAGTTCCACTTCGTTCCGGCTGCCTTGAGCACTTCCAAGGTGTCAATGCCGATACGGTGAAAGATCAGCGACAGCTCGTTCATCAGCGCGATGTTCAGATCGCGCTGCGTGTTCTCGATGACCTTCGCCGCCTCGGCCACCTTGATGCTGCTTGCCGGGTAGACGCCGGCAGTGATCACGGCGCCGTAGATCTCGGTCACCTTGGCGAGCGTCTGCGGCGTGTCGCCGGAAACGATTTTCACGATCTTCGTGAGGGTGCGTTCCTTGTCGCCGGGGTTGATCCGCTCCGGGCTGTAGCCGACGAAGAAGTCCTTTTTCCACTTCAGGCCCGACTGCGCTTCGATGATGGGAATGCACACTTCCTCAGTAGCGCCGGGGTAGACCGTCGATTCGTAGACGACGATGGCGCCGCGCTTGATGTACTTGCCCACACTCTCACTGGACTTGACCAAGGGCGTGAAATCGGGCTGGTGCGCGTCGTCGACCGGGGTCGGAACCGCGACGATGATGAAATCGGCGTCGCCGATGACTTTCGGGTCGGTACTGCACTCGAGCTGGGTCGCGCTGCGCAGGTCTTCGCTGCTGACCTCACCCGTGGGGTCGACGTGGCGCTGGTAGGCAGCCACTTTCTGCGTCGAAAGATCGAAACCGTAGGTCTTGAATTTCTTGCCGAATTCGACGGCAAGGGGCAAGCCAACGTAGCCCAGGCCGATGACTGCAATCGTGGTCATGGTGTCCTTCCCTCGGTGATTGCCTGATCAAACTCTGAAATAGTCCCGATACCAATTCACGAAGCGGCCGACGCCGTCGCGGATCGGCGTCGCCGGTTTGAAGCCCGTCCACTGGGTGAGCTCGGACACGTCGGCGAATGTCGCGGGCACGTCGCCGTCTTGCAATGGCAGAAAATTCTTCTTTGCGACCTTTCCAACACACGCTTCGATCGCCTCGATGAAGCTCATCAGCTTCACCGGATCGTTGTTGCCGATATTGAAGACCCGATAGGGCACGTTGCTGCGCGCTGGATCGGGGCGGGCCGCGTCATACGCCGGATCCGCGCTGGCGACGCGGTCCAGGACGTGCACGACACCCTGCGCGATGTCGTCGATGAACGTGAAGTCGCGAACCATGTTGCCGTGGTTGAAAACGTCGATCGTGCGGTTCTCGATGATCGCCTTCGTGAACAGGAACAGCGCCATGTCCGGCCGGCCCCAGGGCCCGTACACCGTGAAGAAGCGCAACCCCGTCGTCGGCAGGCCGAACAAGTGGCTGTAGGTGTGCGCCATCAACTCGTTCGCCTTCTTCGTCGCCGCGTACAGGCTCACGGGGTGGTCGATGTTGTGGTGTTCGGAGAACGGCATGTGGGTGTTGCCGCCATACACGCTCGAGCTCGACGCATACGCCAGGTGTTGCACTTCATGGTGGCGGCACCCTTCGAGAATGTTCGTAAAACCGACAACATTGCTGTCGATGTAAGCGTGCGGGTTGACCAGCGAGTAGCGCACGCCCGCCTGCGCCGCCAAGTGCACGACACGCTCGAACCCCTCGGCCGCGAACAGCTTGGCGATGGCGTCCCGGTCCGCCACGTCCATCTTCTCGAAAACGAAGTTCTTGTGCGGCGTCAGGCGCGCGAGTCGGTCACGCTTGAGTTGCGGGTCGTAGTAGTCGTTGAGGTTGTCGATGCCCAAGACGACATCACCGCGTGCCAGCAAGATCTGCGACACGTGCATTCCAATGAACCCGGCAGCGCCGGTGACCAGAACTTTCACTCGTGTTCCCCTCTCCGTTCAGCGATTCGGGCTGGACGTCGAGTCTACGGTGACGCGGGTTTCGTCTCGAGCAACCCCACGAAACCAAAGCCGCGCGAACGTGAGCACTGCAACGCTCAGGCCAGCCGCCCGTGGCACATCTTGTACTTCTTGCCGCTGCCGCAGGGGCAAGGCTCATTGCGCCCGACCTTGGGGACCATTGCGGCCAGCACCGCAGGATCCGCGTCTTGCGAGACGCTTCCGTCTTCGTTGGGATGCGTATAGGTCACGTTGGAGATGCGCTCGGCGCGCTGTTCGATCGCTTCCGCGGCACGTGCGGCCTCTTCCTGGGTCTGAATTCGCAAATTCATGAGAATGCGCGTCACGTCCATCTTGACCACGTCGAGCAGCTGCGAAAACAGCTCAAACGCTTCGCGCTTGTATTCCTGCTTCGGGTTCTTCTGCGCGTAACCGCGCAAGTGGATTCCCTGACGCAGATAGTCCAGCGCCGCAAGGTGCTCGCGCCAATGCGAATCGATCGACTGCAGCAGGATCATTCGCATGAAGGGCGTGAACTGCTCCAGCCCGACGCGTTCGATCTTCTCCTCGAAGGCGGTGTTGGCCGCAGCGACGACCTTCGCGACGATGTCTTCATCGGCGATGGCGTCGCTCTTTTCGACCTGCTCGACGAGCGCCACGTCGAGCTGCCATTCATCGTGCAGAACGCGCTCCAGACCTTTCAGGTCCCATTGTTCCTCGACGCTTTCGACGGGAACAAACGTGCGCACGATGTCGGCCATCGTGCTTTCGCGCAGGCTGGCGATTTGCGCCGTCAGGCTTTGCGCTTCGAGGATGTCGTTGCGCTGCTGGTAGATGACTTTGCGCTGGTCGTTGGCAACGTCGTCGTACTCGAGAAGCTGTTTGCGAACGTCGAAATTGCGCGCTTCGACCTTGCGCTGCGCGCCTTCGATGCTGCGCGTCACTATGCCGGCCTCGATGGCCTCGCCGTCGGGCATCTTCAGACGGTCCATGATCGCGCGCACGCGG
>JBEBHW010000627.1:0-2903 GCA_040081145.1 Burkholderiaceae bacterium | reverse complement strand
GGCGCGTGCTGTCGCACTTCGCCAAGATGACGCGGCGCCAGGAGCGCCCGCAAAACATTCCCCACGTCTCGCTCACGGATCGCGAAAACGAAGTGCTGTTGCGGGTCGCCAAGGGCTTCACTCTGCCGGAGATCGGCGTTCAGCTCGGCTTGTCGCGCCACACCATCGCCGACTACGTGAAGCAGATCTACCGCAAGCTCAACGTGAGCTCGCGCGCCGAAGCCGCGCTCGAGGCGCAGCGCCTCGGCTTGTTTCGCCGCTAGCCCGTCGCCAATGGCCCCATCGAGGCAGCCGATAATGCCTCGATGCTTGGACGCCTGACCGGAACGCTCGCCGAAAAATCGCCGCCCCAGGTGCTCATCGATGTAAACGGCGTCGGCTACGAAGTCGACGTGCCGATGAGCAGCTTCTACAACCTGCCCGGATTGGGCGAGCGCATCACACTGCTGACGCACTTCGTCGTTCGCGAAGACGCGCAGTTGCTCTACGGCTTCCTCACCCACGACGAGCGCGCGACGTTTCGCCTGCTCGTGAAGATTTCCGGCGTGGGCCCACGCACCGCGCTGTCGATTCTGTCGGGCTTGAGCGTCGCCGATCTGGCGCAAGCCGTGAGCCTGCAGGAAAGCAACCGCCTGGTGAAGGTTCCGGGCATCGGCAAAAAGACGGCCGAGCGCTTGTTGCTCGAGCTCAAGGGCAAACTCGGCGACGCGCTGACCACACCGCGCAGCGCCGCGAGCGACATGCAGGGCGACATCCTGCAGGCGCTGATCGCGCTTGGCTACAGCGACCGCGAGGCGGCCGCAGCGTTGAAGGCCTTGCCCCCAGACGTCGGCGTGGCCGATGGAATCAAGCTGGCGCTGAAGGCGCTTGCTCGGTAGGCGCTCTCTCGCCGACCAACGCCTCTACGACCCCGATCCGGCGCCTTGGGGCTGCGGCCGACGCGCGAGCTTGATGGTCGCTTCCCCGGCCGATAATGAATCATGGCGATCCAGACCGACGACTTCGAACCCGCCCGGCGCGTCCTGAGTGCCGCGCCTGCGTCGCCCAACGAAGAAGCGATTGAACGCGCGCTGCGCCCCAAGGGCCTGGCGGAATACGTCGGCCAGGTGAAGGCGCGCGAGCAGTTGGAGATCTTCATCGGTGCGGCGAAGATGCGCCGCGAAGCGCTTGACCACGTGCTGCTGTTCGGCCCACCTGGTCTGGGCAAAACGACGCTGTCGCACATCATCGCCAACGAACTCGGCGTGAACCTGCGCTCGACCTCCGGGCCGGTGCTGGAAAAACCGAAAGACCTGGCGGCGATCCTCACCAACCTCGAGCGAAACGACGTGCTCTTCATCGACGAGATTCATCGCCTCAGCCCTGTCGTCGAAGAAATCCTCTACCCCGCGCTCGAGGACTACCAGATCGACATCATGATCGGCGAGGGCCCGGCGGCGCGCTCGATCAAACTCGATTTGCAGCCGTTCACGCTGGTGGGCGCGACGACGCGCGCAGGCATGCTGACGAATCCGCTGCGGGACCGCTTCGGCATCGTCACGCGCCTGGAGTTCTATACGGCCGAAGAGCTGGCGCGAATCGTCACGCGCTCCGCCGGCTTGCTCAAAGTGCAAACCGACGTCGAAGGTGTGTTCGAAATCGCGCGACGCTCGCGCGGCACGCCGCGCATCGCGAACCGGTTGCTGCGCCGGGTGCGCGATTTTGCCGACGTGAAAGGCAATGGCAGCATCGACAAGGGCGTGGCCGACAAGGCCTTGGTCATGCTCGATGTCGACCCGCAAGGCCTGGACGTGATGGACCGCAAGCTGCTCGAAGCCGTGATCCACCGCTTCGACGGCGGGCCGGTGGGGCTGGACAACGTCGCCGCGGCGATCGGCGAAGAGCGCGACACGATCGAAGACGTGATCGAGCCCTTCCTCATCCAGCAGGGCTACTTGCAGCGCACGCCGCGCGGCCGGGTGGCGACGCTCGCCGCATATCGGCACCTCGGTTTGAACGTACCCAAGAGCCTGGGTGAGGACTTGTTCAGCGCCTGAGCGAACGCGCAACGCCTGCGCGCTCCCTCAGGTCTTCTTGCTCAACAGCGAAAGAAACTCGCGCCGCAAGTTCGGGTTTTTCAGGAACGCGCCGAGCATGACGCTGTTCGTCATCATCGCACCGTCGTCTTTCACGCCGCGCCAGTGCATGCAGAAGTGATCCGCCTCCATGACAATCGCCAGGCCGTCGGGCTTGACGCGCTCCTGCAATTCGTTGGCGAGCATCTTCACCGCCTCTTCCTGAATTTGCGGGCGGCTCATGATCCAGTCGCAAATGCGCGCGTATTTGGACAGGCCGATCAGGTTCGAATGCTCGTTCGGCAGGATGCCGATCCACACGCTGCCCATGATCGGGCACAGGTGGTGCGAACACGCGCTGCGCACTTTGATGGGCCCGACGATCATCAGCTCGTTCAGCCGCGCGACGTTCGGGAACTCTGTCACCGCGGGCATGGGCTGGTAGCGCCCGCTGAACACTTCGGTAATGAACATCTTGGCGACCCGCCGCGCCGTCTCCTGGGTGTTGTGATCGCTTTGCGTGTCGATCACGAGCGCGTGCAACACCTCCTGCATCTTCGCTTCGACTTCCGTGCGCAGTTCGTCGAGCTCGCCGTCGCGTACGAACTCGGCGATGTTGTCGTTCGCGTGGTAACGCGTCTGCGCGCCCACGAGGCGGTAGCGAATCCGGTCGGACGCCGGCAGGCGCGACAACTCTTCTTCAGTGCGGAATATCCGCGTCGGAACTTCGCGTGACATGGTGTCCCTTGGCCCAGGAAATTGGGCGAAGCGTACCGCAGGCGCGACACCCGTAGACTGCATGAGGTGAATGCCCCCGCGACGACCCCCTCGCCCGGCGCCGCCAGTGGC
>JBEBHW010000626.1:0-2915 GCA_040081145.1 Burkholderiaceae bacterium | reverse complement strand
CTCGGCGTCGATGCTGACGGCCAGATCGAGTGCGCCGCCGTAGGCCAGGGCGGTCACGGGTGCGATGTGCAGCGCCGATTTTTGCGAGTCGAACTGGGCCGAAACCTTGCTCGCCGTCATGCCGCACAGCTTGACTTTGTCAGCCTGCAAATGACCTGCGAGCGAGAGATCTCGCAGGTACGCCACGTCAAAGGCGACGGTGTCGTCGCCCCAGCGCGCCAGGCACGGCTGCGCGAGCAGCGCGTCAAGGTCCAAGCCGGCGCTGGCGAACTCGAACGTCCAGTGCGGGCGGCGCCAGTCGCTCATCGCCAGCTGCCCACGCAAGTCGCTGCCGCTGAGCTTTCCGGCAAGCACGAGGTGCATGCTTTGCTGGGCCAGGTCGAGCACGAGCTTGCCGTTCGCGGTGAGCGGTGTCTCCGCGCTCAGCAGTGCATGGTTCGCCGCCGCGGTCAGGTCGATCGCGTCGAACACGAGGCGTTTTCCGGTTTCGAAATCGAGCATCACCGGGCTGCTCAGTTGGGCACGCAGTTGCGTTCCCGCACCGCGGATCGAGATCTGCGCGTTCGCCGCAGCGCCGCGCAGCGCCTGGCCGGTGCCTTCGAAGTTCGGCACTTGCAGCGCCGCCGTCAAGGTCTGGTCCGGGTGCGCGACGCTCAGGTCCATGCTGAGCTGGCTGCCCTGGAAGCGGCGCTCGATGAGGCGCAACTCCGGCGCGGCCAGGCGCGCGTTGAACACGCTCAAGCCCGACTTGCTGGACGACGTGATCACCAGGTTTTCGACGCTCACCGTGTTCAGGCCGAAGTGGCCCGTCAGGTCGGCTTTCAGGTTCAGCGCCAGGTTGTCCACGCCCAGCGATTTGCCTTCGAGCTGTGCGTCGATCTTCGCCAGTTCGATGCGCCGCGCCGGCGCGTCGAAGAGCACGCGGCCATTCAGCGACACGCGTGCGTCAACGCCGGCGTACGGCGCGTCGACGCGCAGACTTGCCGTGACAGGGGCGGCCAGGCCGTCGGTGAGCCGGCCCAGCGTCAGCTGCAAGTCGTTCAAGCTGCCGCGCTGAAACACCACTTCGTCGTTCCATTGCAGCGTCGCACGCGTCAGCTGCAGGCTGTCGATGTCGATGTGGGCGGGCGAGATCGTCGCGACGTCGCGCAGCAGATCGTCGATGTTCGTGCTGCCATCCTTGAAACGCACGAGTTGCGCGCGCAGCCCGTCGACTTGCGCCGAGTCGACCTGCACCTGGCGGCGCAGCAGCGGCAGCCAGGCAAGCGTGATGCGCGCGCTGTCAACCGCCGCGAACTCGCGTGCGCTGCGGTGTTGGCTGAGTGATGCCTTGCCCGCCTTGACACCGAGTTTGGGGAACCAGCTGAGCTCGAGTTCGCCCTCCAGAATCAGCTCGCGCTGGGTTCGCTCCTGCACATAGCGAATGATTTGCGACTTGAACTGATTCGGGTCGAGCACGTGAACGAGAACGGCGATCAGCACCGCGAAGAGTGCGACGACGACGAGCAGACCGGCAATCGCGTAGCGGTAGTAGGTCTTGGCCAGCGTCTCGGCGTACGGGATCTTGAACGGGCCGAAGGTCGAAATCACCAGACCGATGACGCCGACCAGGCCGAGCAATGCGAATTTGACTGCGTTCATGGGTTCGACGGGTTCCACAGGCCGCGGCACCGCGGTGCGCGCTGCGCCGGGGCGGCAAACGTGAATCATCGGCCGATTCCCGGGCGCTCCCCTGCGCACGGCTCGCACCGGGCGCGCGACTGCGGGTCGAATTCACGCTTGCCGCCAGTTGGCCGGGCGACCCGTACGCCTCGCGCGGCCACCTCCAGGAGGCGCGCGTATGCAGACGCTACAGATGCGGCCGCATGTATCGAGGCGCCACGCTCAAGGCGTCTTGTGGGGCGCGGGCCACTCCGGCGCGCGCTTGTCGATGAAGGCCTGAACGCCTTCGAGCGCTGAAGCGTCCATCATGTTGCACGCCATCGTCTGGCCGGCGTCGTCATAGGCGGCGGCGATGCCCTTCTCGAGCTGGCGGTAGAAGAGCTGCTTGCCCATCGCGATGGCGATACGCGGTTTGGCCAGAATTGCCGCAACGAGCTGCCCGACTTCGTCATCGAGCAGCGCAGCGTCCGCGACACGGTTCACGAGGCCTTTGTCGCGCGCTGCGTCGGCGCTGATGAACTCGCCCGTCACGAGCATCTCGAATGCGGCCTTGCGGCCCACGTTGCGCGACAGCGCGACGCTCGGCGTCGAGCAGAACAAGCCCAGCTTGACGCCGCTCACGGCGAACTGCGCCGTGCTCGCAGCGACCGCCAGGTCGCACATCGCGACCAATTGGCAACCGGCCGCAGTCGCCATGCCCTGCACTTTGGCAATCACCGGCACGGGCAGACTTTGCACGCTGAGCATCAGCTTCGTGCATTGCTCGAAGAGCTGTTGGTAGTAAGCGAGCGACGGTTCGCGGCGCATCTCTTTCAAGTCGTGGCCGGCGCAAAACGCTTTGCCGGCGGCCGCAAGAACGACGACGCGCGCGGATTCGTCGGCGCGCAGCGCGTCGAATTCGCTTTGCAACGCAGCGAGCATCGCCTGCGACAAGGCGTTGAACGACTCGGGCCGGTTCAACGTGAGCGTGACCACACCGCGTGCATCGGTATCGCGCAGCACCAAGGGTTGGGTGTTCGGTTTCATGGCATGGCACTCGTTGACTTGGCGCGCTCGCGCAGCGCGAACTTCTGGATCTTTCCGGTGGCGGTTTTCGGGATCGCCTCGAAGCGAACTTCGCGCGGAACCTTGTAGCCCGCCAGCAGTGTTTTGCAATGGGCGATCAACTCGGCCGCAGTCACGCTCGTCTCGGGCCGGGTTTCGACGAAGGCGAGCGGCGTCTCGCCCCACTTCGGATCGGGCCTCGCGACGAC
>JBEBHW010000625.1:0-2917 GCA_040081145.1 Burkholderiaceae bacterium | reverse complement strand
GTCTGGCCGGGTCGATCTCGACGCGCACCTCGCGCGTCACGCCGCCCACGCGCGACACCGCGCCGACGCCGCGCACCGAGAGCATCGCCTTCGTCACCTGGTTGTCGACAAACCACGACAGCGCTTCGTCGTCCATGCGCGTCGACGACACGGTGTAGGTGAGGATGGGCACGCCGGCCAACTCGACTTTGGAGACCGCCGGGTCGCGCAAGTCGCCCGGCAGGTCGGAGCGCACGCGCGCCACCGCGTCGCGCGCGTCGTCCAGCGCTTCCTGCGTCGACTTCTCCAGACGGAACTCGACGGTGATTCCCACCGTTCCGTCTTGCACCTTGGTGTAGATGTGCTTCACGCCTTGCAGCGTCGCGATCGAGTTTTCGAGCTTGCGCGCGACTTCGGTCTCCAACTGCGCGGGCGACGCGCCGGGCAGTGACGCAGTGATCGCTACCGTCGGCAAATCGATGTCGGGGAACTGCTGGATCTTCATCGCCCGAAAGCCCATCAGGCCGGCGAGCGTGAGAAGCACGAACAGCAGCAACGACGGGATGGGGTTGCGGATGCACCAGGCGGAGACGTTCATGGCCGAGCCCTTCTGCCTGGCTCTGTGTCATCGCGGCGAACGCCAAGCGTTGCCACGCACCCATGCATGTCATCCCGGCGAACGCCGGGATCCATTGGCCCGCCGTTGTGCTTTGGCCGGCGGTGGATCCCGGCGTGCGCCGGGATGACACAGTGGCGCCTCACGGCCGGCTCGCGCCGGGTGCGGCGGCGCCGACCACCCGAACCAAGTCGCCATCGCCCAAAAACCCGCCGCCCGCAGCGACGACACGCGCGTTCGAGTCCAGGCCACTCACGATCTCGACCTGCTCGCCGCTGCGCCGGCCGACACTGACCTTGGCAAGCGCGACCTTCGAATCGGCGCCGACCACCAGCACGTAGCTGAAACCGTCGCGCAGCAACACCGCCGTTTGCGGCAAGGTCAGGCTGCTGCTGGCGCCGAGGTTGAATTCGCCGCGCGCAAACATCCCCGGCTTGGCGCCCCCCGAAGCGCCGATGTCGACGAAGACGATGCCGTTGCGAGTTTGCGGGTCCACCATCGGCCCGATCATGCGCACCCGACCCGTGATCGGCGCACCGCCCACGGGCGTGAGGCTCGCAGTCAGGCCGGGTCGGATGCGCGCGAGTTCGGAGGCGGAGACTTCGGCGCGCCATTCGAGCCGACCCTGGCGAATCATGCGGAACAACTCCATTCCCGGCGCAACGACGGCGCCGACGGTGGCCGCGCGCGCCGATATCACGCCGTCGTCGGGCGCAAGAACCTGCGTGTGCTGCACCCGAATCTGCTGGGTGTTGAGCAGCGCGCGCTGCACGTCCAGGCGCGCCTGTGCGGTGCGCTCTGCCGTCAGCATCTGCGTGATCGCCTGCGCGCTGAGCATGCCGCTGGCCTGCATGTCGCGCGCGCGCTGTGCATTCGCCGCAGCTTCGGCAAGTGTCGCCTCGGCCTCGGCGACGCTCGCGCGCACTTGCGCCGTCTCGCTCTGCACCGTCTCGGCGGAGAAGGTCGCGAGCACCTGGCCGCGTTTGACCGCGTCGCCGAGGTCGACGCGCACTTCGGCCAGGCGCAAGCCGCTCAGCTCAGAGCCGATGCTCGCCTCCTGCCACGCCGCGATACTGCCGTTCGCGGCGATGCGCAGCGGCATTTCGGCACGTTGCGGCTGCACGACGTTGACGCTGAGCGCGGGTTTGGGCGAACTGGGCTTCTTCGACTCGTCAGCCGACTGCGCGGCAGGACTGATCGCGCCGGCGACGAGGCCGGATGCGAAAAGGAGCAGGAGGTGCGATGTCGAGTTCATGCCAAGCCCACGCTAAATTTTCATGTCCTTGAATACTTCCCTCGCGCCTCGGAAGCTGTCGATCGCCGCGGGAACGCCGCAGTAGATCGCGGTCTGCAACAAGACTTCGCGAATCTCGTCCTTCGTCAAGCCGTTGTTGATCGCGCCGCGCACGTGCAGCTTCAGTTCATGCGGGCGGTTCAGCGCCGTGAGCATGGCCAGGTTGATGATGCTGCGCGTGCGCCGGTCCAAGCCCGGGCGGTTCCAGATCGCGTCCCAGCAGTATTCGGTGACGAGCTCCTGCATCGGCATGTTGAAGTCGTCGGCGTTCGTCAGCGCGGTGTCCACGTACTCGGCGCCGAGCACTTCGCGGCGGGTCTTCAAGCCCTTGGCAAAGTTGTCTTTGTTCATCGTGCTTCTCCGGGTGGGGTTGTAGGGCCACATCTTACGAGGCGCCTGGACGCCCGTGCCGATAAGCTTCAGCACTGGCCACCGCGCACAATTCGCCGCACAATGACTCCGATCGAAAAATGGCAGGACGGCGCGCAGCGCGGGCCGGCGGCACCCGTGGACGACTTCGACCTGATCGTGCTCGGCTCGGGCGCCGCCGGCCTGTCGGCCGCGCTCTTCGCCGCGGCGCAGAATCGCCGCGTGTTGCTCGCCGAGAAGTCGGACTGGATCGGCGGCACCACCGCGATGTCGGGCGGTTGCATCTGGATTCCGTGCAACCACCACATGGCAAGCATCGGCGCGAGCGACAGCACCGAGGACGCGCTGCGCTACATCCGCGCCGTCGCGCCGCCGGGCTGGGCGGCGAGCGAAGAGCACCACTGGCAGGCGTTCGTCGAGGCTGGAGCGCCGATGCTGCGTTTCGTCGAAACGCACTCGCCGCTGCGCCTGCACGTCGGCGGCGAGCCCGACCCCTACCTCGAAGCGCCGGGCGCGCTGCGGCGCGGGCGCAACGTCTCGCCGCAACCGTTTCGCTTCGCCCACGCACCTGTTCGCCAATCCGCGTCAGGCGATCACGCGTTTCGGCCCGCAGCTGCTGTGGCGCCTCGCGACCGGCCGGCGCGCGATGGGGCAGGCGC
>JBEBHW010000624.1:0-2920 GCA_040081145.1 Burkholderiaceae bacterium | reverse complement strand
CCCGCCGCGCGCCCGGCCGCGTCAGCTACGCGACGCTCGGCAACGGCCATGCGAGCCATGTGGCGATCGAGACGCTGGCGCGCGCGGCGGGCGTGCAGATGCTGCACGTGCCGTTCAAGGACGCGGGTGCGCTGCTCGCCGCCGTGGTGTCCGGCGATGTCGATTTCACCGCGTTCGGAGTCAACACGGTCGCCAGCCTGTTCGCGAACGGCCGGTTGCGGGCGTTGGCAGTCGCCGCCAAGCAGCGCTTGCCGAGCCACCCGCAGATCCCGACGCTGCGCGAAGCCGGCGCACCCGACGTGGAGATGCACCCTTGGGCCGCGCTCGTTGCCGTGGCAGGAACGCCGCCACGGGTGCTCGTGCAATTGCAGCGCGACATCGTCGCCGCACTCATGACGGCGCAAGTGCGCAGCCAGGCCGATCACGCCGGCTTCGAGATCACGCCGTCCACGCCGCAGGCCTTGCGCGAACGCATCGCCGCGGACACGAAGCTCTACGCGCCACTCATCAGCGAGGGACGCATCGCGCAGATGTGAATCGGGCGAATCGACGCACCGCCTGCCGGGCCTTTGAGGTGGGTCAATGCGCCGCGCCCGCGTCGGCCGCAATCTTCGTGGGGTTCATCAGCCGGGGCACACCGTGAAAAGCATCGAGGCACAGCGCGGTTTCGTTTTCAACGACATCGCCGAGGCAGCGATTGCTCAGGTGCTCGGCGCGGAGCGCAGCGCGCGCGAGTCGGTCGAACAGGCGTGTTCTGAGGTGGAGCGAATCGCCGAAAACGCGCGCCGCGCCGCGCGCGCGGTGGCTGAACGCACGGAGCGGCGCATGCGCGCAGTGCTCGGCGCGTTCGAACGCGAACTCGTTGTCGACCTCGCCGAAATCGACGCGCAAGCCGCCGCGCTGGGCGGCCTGCAGCCGCTGGCGCCCGGCGATGTCGAAGCGCTGCGACAGGCCGTGCGGGCGCTTGCGAAGGAATTGATCGGAGCGCCCCCGTGATCGACTGCGGAAGCTTTGAGTACGCGCACGCGAGGCTTTGCGCGCGCCACGGCGAGCGCCTCGACGAAGCGGCGTGGCGCCGCATCGCAGCGCTGCGCGAGATCGCGCCGCTGCTCGACGTAGGCCGCGCTAGCGGGCTGCGACGCTGGTTGGTGGGCATCGGCGTGGACAGCACCGCACATCAGGCCGAGGCGATCCTGCGCGGCCACTGGCGTGCGCTCGTGGGCGAAGTCGTGGCGTGGATGCCCGCGGCGTGGCAAGCGCCGATCGCCTGGTGTGCCGTGCTGCCCGATCTGGCGTTGTTGCAGCACTTGGCGCGCGGTGGCGAAGCGGCGCCATGGATGCATGACGATGCCCTCTGGCGCGAGCTGGTCGTGACACCGCCGCACGCGCGAGCTGCGTTGTTGAGCGCCGGGCCGTATGCGGCACTGGCGCTGGCCTGGCCAACCTCGCAGACGATCGTGCAGGCGTGGCACGACGAGTGGCAACGCCGTTTGCCGCCTGCGCCGAGCGACTCCGTCGGGCCGGGTGACACGCTCGCGCAACTGGTGCGCCTGCTGTTCGAACACTCCAAGGCGTTCGCCGAGGCGCCTGGTGCCCAGGGTTGGTCGCAGCGCAGCGCGCTGCGCGCGCAACTGTCGATCTTGCTGCGTCGGGCGGTGTTGGAGCCGGCCGCGGCCTTCATCCACATCGCACTGTGCGCGCTCGACATTGAGCGCCTGCGCGCCGAACTGCTCAGGCGCTTCTTGTTCCCTCACCCGAAGGCGGCCTGATGCTGCGCCCCCGCCCGGCACGCTGGTTCGAGATCCTCGCGGCGCGCGACGACGCGACGCTCGTGCTCGAAGCGCTGGCGCGTACCGGCGCCGTCGAACTCGAATCGCGTGGCAGCCAAGGGCTGCCTGAGGTGCTGCGCGACGCGCAGCCGTTGCTTTCCCAATGCGCCGATCTGGCGGCGCGGTATGCGGCTTACTGGCCGGCACCCGAGACCTGTCGTCCATCGGCATTCCCCGAGCCGCCCGTGACCACGCTGGAGCGTTGCCTGGTGGCGCTTCGCGCCTGGGCTCGGGACGGCGAGCCGCTGGTTCAAGCATTGCAGCGCGGTGACGTCGAGAAGCAGGAGTTGCTGCTCTGGCAAAGCGTGCTCGAAGCTTTTGGCGATGGCACGCTCGATCCGGCGCATTTGGCCGGAGCCGGTCCGCAGTTGAGCGTGCGCCTGTTCGTCTTGCCCCCTGGCGTCGAGTCCGCGAAGGCATTCCCGGAGGACGCCGGCGAGCTCGAGACGCTCGCCAGCCACCGGGAAATCGACGGCGCGGCGCACCTGCTCGTCGCCGGCGCGCCGCAGGCGCTGCAGGCGGTCGCACAGGCCGTGACGGCGCTCGAGGGAAGCGTGCACGAGCCACCGGCCTGGCTGCACGCCGACGCCGCGCGCAACCGGGCGCATGTGCGCGAGCGCCTCGCCGCGATCGAGCGCGACACGGGCGAAAAGCGCACCCTGCTCGCGGCGCTGCACCCGCGCCACGGCTTGCCGTGTGCGCTGGGCGACGCGAACCGGCTCGAATGGTTGATGCACAACGTGCACGCGCTTGAAACCGGAGCACTGCTGTGCTGGATCACCGGCTGGTCGAGCGACCTGAGTGGCGAAACCCTTGCGCGCGCACTGCAGGGCAGCGGCGCGCGCGCATTGCTGCATTTCGCGGAAGCGCCGGCGCACCACAAGGCGCCGATGTTGCTGCGCAACCCGGCCTGGGTGCGGCCGTTCGAAGTCTTCAGCCGGGCGCTCGGAATGCCGGCGGCGAGCGAAGCCGACCCGAGCGTTCTGCTCGCCATCGTCGTGCCGCTGCTGTTCGGCTACATGTTCGGCGACCTCGGCCAGGGCCTGGTGCTCGCTGCCGCGGGCTGGTTCTTGCGCAAGCGCTATCCCATC
>JBEBHW010000037.1:0-12596 GCA_040081145.1 Burkholderiaceae bacterium | reverse complement strand
CGATATCGTGCTCGAGCAAGGCCTCGCAGATCGACGTCCCGGCAGGGGCGCTGATCTGCGCTCCCTCGGGGCAATACTGCGCGTGCGGCAAGATTCGAATGATGGGCATGTTCAAACGTCGTGAACGCGCTTGCCCGCCAGGGCGGTTCGAATGCCCCGATTCATGCGCTGCGCGGCGAACTGCTCGGTTCCGCGCGCCAAGGCCTCGACTGCCGAATCGATTTGGTGGTGATCCGTCTGCTCCCGAACCTGCTGCACCGCAAGCACCAGGTGCTCGATGTCCTGGCGCTGCGCGGCATCGAGCAAATCGCCGTCGGCACGAAGCGCTGCGCGCGTGGCCAGAACCAGGCGCTCGGCGTCGACGCGCGATTCGCGCAGGCTGCGCTCCTGCATGTCGGTCGCTGCGGATGAAAAGCTTTCGGTGAGCATGCGCGCGATGTCATCATCGCTCAAGCCGTAGCTGGGCTTGACGCTGATCGCCGCCTGGACTCCCGACGTCTGCTCGTGCGCGCTGACGCTGAGCAGGCCGTCGGCGTCGACCTGGAAACTCACGCGAATCCGAGCCGCGCCCGCCACCATGGGCGGAATGCCGCGCAGCTCGAACTTGGCCAGGGACCGGCAGTCGCTCACCAGTTCGCGTTCGCCTTGCAGCACGTGTACGGAAATCGCCGTTTGGCCGTCCTTGAACGTCGTGAAGTCTTGGGCGCGCGCGGTGGGTATCGTGCTGTTGCGCGGGATGATTCGCTCCACCAGGCCGCCCATGGTCTCCAGCCCGAGCGAAAGCGGAATCACATCGAGCAGCAACAGCTCCTCGGCCCCCGCATTGCCAGCCAGCGCATTCGCCTGAATCGCTGCGCCCAGCGCAACCACCTCGTCCGGGTTCAGGTCGATCAGCGGCGGCTTGCCGAACAACTCGGTGACGCCCGACTGCACGCGGGGCATGCGCGTCGAGCCGCCGACCATCACGATGCCCTTCACCTCGGCCTTGTCGACTTTCGCATCGCGCAGCACTTTGCGCACCGCCGCCAGCGTGCGTGCGTGCAAGGGTTCAGCCAACGCGTCGAATTCCTCGCGCGTGAAGCGCACCGAAACCTCCTGACCGCTGCTGAGCGGGCAAGCCAAAGTGGCGTGCTCGGCAAATGAGAGTTTTTCCTTGGCGGCTCGCGCCGCAACGAGCAGGGCGCGCTTGTCCTGCGGCGTTTGCGCGCTGAGCTGGCTGCGCTGCAGCGCGCACTGCACGAGGACGGCGTCGAAATCGTCGCCGCCCAGGCCTGAGTCGCCGCCCGTGGCGATGACTTCGAAGACCCCGGCCGACAGGCGCAGCAACGAAATGTCGAAGGTGCCGCCCCCGAGGTCGTACACCGCATAAAGCCCTTCGGCGCCGTGCTCCAGACCGTAGGCGATGGCCGCGGCAGTGGGCTCGCTGATCAGGCGCAACACGTTCAGGCCGGCGAGCTGCGCGGCGTCTTTGGTCGCCTGGCGCTGCGCGTCGTCAAAGTAGGCTGGCACCGTGATGACCGCGCCGAACAAGTCATCGTCGAAGCTGTCTTCGGCGCGCTGGCGCAGAGTGGCGAGGATCTCGGCCGACACCTCCACCGGCGACTTGTCGCCCGCCACGGTGTGCAACTTCAGCATTCCCGGCACATCGACAAACTCGTAAGGCAAGCGCTCGCGGCCCACAACGTCAGCCACGCCGCGGCCCATGAAGCGCTTCACCGAGACGATCGTGTTGCGCGGGTCGATCGCCGCATCGGCGAGTGCAGCGGCACCGATCTGGCGGTTCCCGTCGGGCAGATAGCGTACCGCCGAGGGCAGAATCACGTGCCCACTCTCGTCCGGCAGGCACTCGGAAACCCCGTGACGCACAGCGGCCACCAGGGAATGCGTCGTCCCCAGGTCAATGCCCACGGCAATGCGGCGCTGGTGCGGGTCGGGCTCGCCGCCGGGCTCGGAGATCTGCAGCAAGGCCATGAGACTATTGTCCCAAGGTCTCGAGCCGGCCGTCGATGTCGGCGGCAAAGCGCTCCAGGAACATGAGGGCTCTGACCTCCTGGGCGGCTGCGGCCGCATCGCCTTGCACGTCGAGCAAGACCTCCAGACGGTTCAGCGCGCATTCGCGTTGTGCGGCGAGCTGAGTGGACAAGGCTTGGACTTGCTCCGCGCTGCGCGCGTCATCCAGAGCTTCGCGCAACTCCATTTGCTGCGTCAGAAACGCTGTGGGCATTGCCGTGTTGGTCTCGGCGGCGATGCGCTGCCCGCGCAGTTCACACAGGTAGGCCGCGCGGCGCAGCGGATCTTTCAGGCGCTCGTAGGCCTCGTTGACGCGCACCGCCCACTGCAGCGCGATGCGCTGCGCCGCCGCACCCTGGGCGGCGAACTTGTCGGGGTGGGTTTGGGCCTGCAGGGTGCGCCGGCGCGCGTCGAGCACGACAGCGTCCTGCGCGAAGCTGCGGTCCAAGGCGAACAGTTCGAAGTCATCGCTGTCCAGGTTCATCTCGAACTCGACAACTGCTTCGCGTAAAAGGAGCTGGTGCCGTTGGCTTCGTAGCCGCCAAATGGCGCACGTTGCGTGAAGCCGGATCGTTCATACAAACGCAAGGCCTCAGGCTGGCGATTCCCCGTCTCCAGCGCCGCGAGATGGATCCCACGGCCAAGCAGGCGCGCCTCGAGCTTTTCCAGCAAGGCGCGCGCGATGCCCTGGCTGCGCAACTGCGGGCGCACATACATGCGCTTGATTTCGCCGTACGGCTTGCCGTCCGTTGCGACCTCCGGCGGCATGACACGCACCGCACCGCAACCCACCGCCTCGGTACCTTGGCGCGCGACCACGAAGTACACGTGCTGCGCGAGCAGCGCTTGCACATCGAGTATGTGGTTGTGTTCGGGCTCATACAGACCCGTCAGGTAGGCGTCGAGCTCATCCAGCAGCGCGCGAACCTCGGGCTGGTCGGGGCTCTCGGCACGAATCGTGATGGGGAAATCGGCGGGCATTGGACAGGCGCGGCTCGGGGCCGCGCAGCAGAGGGCGCGAGCTCCCGATTTAGACGCGGAACGACTCGCCGCAGCCGCAGCGGTCTTTCTCGCGCGGGTTGTGAAACTTGAAGCCCTCATTGAGGCCTTCGCGCACGAAGTCGAGTTCGGTTCCGTCGATATAGGGAAGGCTTTTCGGATCCACGAGAACCTTCACGCCATGCCCTTCAAACACAAGATCTTCGGGCGCAAGGTCGTCGGCGTATTCGAGCTTGTAGGCCAGGCCCGAACAGCCGGTGGTCTTCACACCCAGGCGCACGCCGACACCTTTGCCGCGTTTACTCAAGTAGCGCGTGACGTGACGCGCCGCCGCTTCGGTCAGAGTGACTGCCATCTTCGGTGCCCGGTGTGCAGTGGTGTCAGTGAGCCAAGCCGCTTTTGGCCTTGTAGTCATTGACCGCGGCCTTGATCGCGTCTTCGGCCAGGATCGAGCAGTGAATTTTTACAGGCGGCAGCGCCAGTTCTTCCGCGATGTGCGAATTCTTGATCGTCAACGCCTCGTCGAGCGACTTGCCTTTGACCCACTCGGTGACCAGCGAGCTCGACGCGATCGCCGAGCCGCAGCCGTAGGTCTTGAACTTCGCGTCTTCGATGAGCCCGGTGGCCGGATTCACCTTGATCTGCAGCTTCATCACGTCGCCGCAAGCCGGCGCGCCGACCATGCCCGTCCCCACGGTGTCATCGCCCTTCGCGAATGAGCCCACATTGCGTGGGTTTTCATAGTGGTCAACGACCTTTTCACTGTATGCCATGCTGCCTCTCCAACGTTGTCTTCAATGTGCCGTCCACTGAATCGAGCTGATGTCCACACCGTCCTGGTACATCTCCCACAGCGGCGACAGCTCGCGCAGTTTCGCGACGCGGTCTTTCAGCGTCGTGATCACGTAGTCGATTTCGTCTTCGGTGGTAAACCGGCCAATCGTCATGCGCAGGCTCGAGTGTGCCAGCTCATCGCTGCGACCCAAGGCGCGCAACACGTAGCTCGGCTCCAGGCTCGCCGACGTGCACGCCGATCCCGACGACACGGCGATGCCTTTGATGCCCATGATGAGCGATTCGCCCTCGACGAAGTTGAAGCTCATGTTCACGTTGTGCGGAACGCGCTTCTCGGGGTGGCCGTTCAGAAACACCTGCTCGATGCCAGACAGGCCCTTGATCAGACGTTGCTGCAGCATGCGGATGCGTTCGCTCTCGGCACCCATCTCTTCGCGGGCGATGCGGAAGGCCTCGCCCATGCCGACGATCTGGTGCGTCGGCAAGGTACCTGAACGCATGCCTCGCTCGTGGCCGCCGCCGTGCATTTGCGCCTCGATGCGAACCCGCGGCTTGCGCCTCACGAAGAGTGCGCCGATGCCCTTGGGGCCATAGGTCTTGTGCGACGCCAGGCTCATCAAATCCACCGGCAGCGTTTTCAGATCGATCGTGACTTTGCCGGTGGCCTGCGCAGCGTCGACGTGAAAAATGATTCCTCGCGAACGACACAGCGCGCCGATCGCCGGAATGTCCTGAATCACGCCGACTTCGTTGTTGACGTACATGACCGACACCAGAATCGTGTCCGGCCGAATTGCGGCTTCGAGTTTTGACAGGTCCAACAGGCCGTCTTCTTGAACGTCCAGGTAGGTGACTTCGAAACCCTGGCGCTCGAGTTCGCGCGCCGTATCGAGCACCGCCTTGTGCTCCGTCTTGACCGTGATGAGGTGCTTGCCGCGCGTCTTGTAAAACTGCGCAGCGCCCTTGAGCGCGAGATTGATCGCCTCGGTCGCGCCCGAAGTCCAGACGATTTCACGCGGGTCGGCGCCCACAAGTTCCGCGACCTGCTCGCGTGCCTTTTCCACGGCGGCTTCGGCCTCCCAGCCCCAGGCGTGACTGCGCGAGGCCGGGTTGCCGAAGTGCTCGCGCAGCCAGGGAATCATGGCGTCGACGACGCGCTGGTCCACCGGACTGGTGGCGCCGTAGTCCATGTAGATCGGGAAATGCGGGGACATGTCCATGAGAAGCAGACTCAAAGGGTCACTGACAAAGCCTATTTCGAGTACGCGGCGCCGAGTGCAAACACCGAGTTCGGCGCCGTGATCTTGATCGGCTTGACGACGGGCTGGCTGGAGATGGCACGCTTCATGGGGTGCTCCTGAATCGAGACGCCCCGCGCCACCTGGTCATTGACGAGATTGCGCAGCGATACGGAGCTGAGGAACTCCAGCATCTTCTCGTTCAGGCTGGCCCACAGGTCGTGCGTCATGCAGCGCCCGGAGTCGTCGCCCATGCAATTTTCCTTGCCCGCGCAGCCCGTCGCGTCAAGGGGCTCGTCGACGGCCAGAATAATGTCGGCGACGGTGATTTCGTCGGCCTTGCGCCCCAGTGAATAGCCGCCGCCGGGGCCGCGCGTGCTCTCCACCAACTGCTGGCGGCGCAGCTTGCCAAACAACTGCTCGAGGTACGAGAGCGAGATCTGCTGACGCGAACTGATCGCCGCGAGCGCCACCGGCCCGGTGTGCTCGCGCAAGGCGAGGTCGATCATCGCGGTGACCGCAAAGCGGCCTTTGGTCGTCAAACGCATGAGGTTCTCCTAGAACCCGACTGGATTAGTCGAGTATATATGTAGCCGACGGATTTGGTCGGGATTGCGCCGATAAGTTCCATCGACGCGATACACCGCCGTATGCCATGCGCGCGACGCCGTGCCGCAGAGTGCGCGTGGCGCCATCTACGCCGGGCCAGGAGCTTGAATCCGCTCGACGACGGACGCGCCGAAAACCTGCTCCCGGACGCGCGCCAGTTCGTCGCGCACGCGGGCGGCTTTCTCGAATTCCAGGTTACGCGCATGGTCAAGCATTTGCTTCTCGAGCTGCTTGATGCGCTTGCCCAAGTCTTTTTCGCTCAATCCCAAGAGTGCTACCGCGTCGTTGGCAGCCTTCAAGTCGTCTTTCGCGCCCTTCTCGCTGTAGACGCCGTCGATCAGGTCGCGCACGCGTTTGTTGATGCTGCGCGGGGTGATTCCAGCAACGAGGTTGCTCTGCACCTGCCGGGCGCGGCGACGCTCGGTTTCGTCGATCGCCCGGCGCATCGAGTCGGTGATTCGGTCGGCATACAGGATCGCAGCGCCATTCAAGTGGCGTGCGGCGCGTCCGATGGTCTGGATCAGGCTGCGCTCCGAGCGCAGGAAACCTTCCTTGTCGGCGTCCAGGATCGCAACGAGCGAGACCTCGGGAATGTCCAGCCCCTCGCGCAACAGGTTGATGCCTACCAACACATCAAAGCTGCCCAGGCGCAGATCGCGCAGGATTTCGACACGCTCGATCGTGTCGACATCGCTGTGCAGGTAACGCACCTTGACGCCGTTTTCCGCAAGGTAGTCGGTGAGCTGCTCGGCCATGCGTTTCGTGAGCGTCGTGATCAGCACCCGTTCGCTCAGCTCGACGCGTTGCCTGATTTCCTGAAGCACGTCGTCGACTTGCCGCGCCGCCGGTCGCACCTCGACGCTGGGGTCGACGAGCCCGGTGGGTCTGACCAGTTGTTCCACAACCTGCCCCGCGGTCCGCTCCTCATACGGACCAGGCGTGGCCGAGGTGTAGATCACCTGGCGCATCTTGCCTTCGAATTCCTCGAACTTGAGCGGCCGGTTGTCGAGCGCACTGGGCAGGCGAAACCCGTACTCGACGAGCGTCGTCTTGCGGGACCGGTCCCCGTTGTACATGCCGCTGAACTGGCCGATCAGCACATGCGACTCGTCGAGGATCATCAAGGCGTCGGGCGGCAGATAGTCCACCAGCGTGGGCGGCGGTTCGCCAGGCAGCGCGCCCGACAAATGGCGCGTGTAGTTTTCGATGCCCTTGCAGTGGCCCACCTCCTGCAGCATCTCGAGGTCGAAGCGCGTGCGCTGCTCGAGTCGCTGCGCCTCGACGAGTTTGCCTTGGCTGACCAGCTCGTCGCGTCGGGTTCGCAGTTCCTCCTTGATCGTCTCGATCGCCACGACGACGCGGTCGCGCGGCGTCACCCAGTGGCTGCTCGGGTAGACGGTAAAGCGCGGCACCTTCTGGCGAATCTGCCCGGTCAGCGGGTCGAACAATTGAAGCGACTCGACCTCGTCGTCGAACAGCTCGATGCGAACCGCGAGTTCGGAGTGCTCGGCGGGAAAGACGTCAATCGTGTCGCCACGAACCCGAAACGTGCCGCGGCTGAAGTCGGTCTCGTTTCGCTGGTACTGCATGCGGATCAACTGCGCGATCGCGTCGCGCTGGCCGATCTTGTCGCCCACGCGCACAAGCATCACCATCTTCATGTAGTCGCCGGGATTGCCGATGCCGTAAATCGCGCTGACCGAAGCGACGATCACGACATCGCGCCGCTCGAGCAAACTCTTCGTCGCCGACAAGCGCATCTGCTCGATATGTTCGTTGATCGAGCTGTCTTTCTCGATGAACAGGTCGCGTTGCGGCACATAGGCCTCGGGCTGGTAGTAGTCGTAGTAGCTGACGAAATACTCCACCGCGTTCTTCGGAAAGAACTCGCGGAACTCGGCGTACAACTGGGCAGCGAGCGTCTTGTTCGGCGCAAAGACGATTGCCGGGCGGCCAATTCGCGCGATCACGTTGGCCATCGTGAATGTCTTGCCCGAACCGGTGACGCCGAGCAGCGTCTGAAAACTCAGACCGTCGCGAAGCCCCTCCGTGAGTTGGGCAATTGCCGAGGGCTGATCTCCCGCCGGCGGATACGGCTGGAACAGTTGAAACGGCGAATCGTCGAACCGGACGAACTCGCCTTGCGGCGCGGTGGGAGCAGGCTGTGCGGCTTGCGCCGCGGTGATGGTCGCCATGGCAGATAAAATTCGCTTCGTTGAGCTCGCCCCAATCGGCCGAGCAACCGCACAGGGTAGCCGAAAACGCTGGCGCGATCCTGTTGTGCCACGTCGCCACGCGTTCACCACTTGAAGGACTTTCATGGCCACGCATCTGGCCGGCGTTGAACTCGCGCCGCGCGATCCCATTCTCGGCCTGACCGAGCAGTTCAACGCCGACCCCAACCCTGCCAAGGTGAACCTGGGCGTTGGCGTCTACTGCGATGAAAACGGCAAGGTGCCGCTGCTGGGCTGCGTTCGCGCGGCCGAAGCCGCAATGACGCAGTCGCCCAAAGCGCGTGGTTACCTGCCCATTGACGGCATCGCCGCCTACGATCAAGCCGTGCAATCGCTGGTCTTCGGTGCCGCTTGCGGCGCGGTCACGCAAGGCCGAGTCGCCACCGTTCAGGCGCTCGGGGGAACTGGCGGCTTGAAAATAGCAGCCGATTTCCTGCGCCGTTTCCAGCCTGCGGGCGGGCCCGCACCGCACGTGCTCATCAGCGATCCGAGCTGGGAGAATCACCGCGCGCTGTTCGAGAGCGCCGGCTTCGTCGTCGACAGCTATCCCTACTATGACGCCGCGCGTCGCGGCCTGAACGTGCCGGCGATGCTCGCGCATTTGAACGCCGCACCGGCGGGCAGCATCGTCGTACTGCACGCCTGCTGTCACAACCCCACGGGCTACGACCTTTCCGCGGCGCACTGGCGCGATGTGATTGCCGCCGTGAAAGTGCGTGGCCTCGTGCCCATTCTCGACATGGCCTACCAGGGTTTTGGCGACGGCATCGCCGAAGACGGTGCCGCAGTCGCGATGTTCATGGACGCGCAACTCGAGTTTTACGTCGCGACCAGCTTTTCGAAGAGCTTTTCCCTGTATGGCGAACGCGTCGGTGCGCTCAGCGTCGTGTGCGAAACGCCGGACGCCGCGGTGCGCGTCTTGAGCCAGCTCAAGCGCGTGATTCGCACCAACTACTCCAACCCGCCCACCCACGGCGCACAAGTCGTCGCCACGGTACTGACGACCCCGCCGTTGCGCGCGCAATGGGAAGAGGAACTCGGCGCCATGCGGTTGCGCATTCAGGAGATGCGTCTGCTGTTGCGCACGAGACTCGAAGCCCAGGTCTCGGGCTGGGACTTGAGCTATATCACGGCGCAAAAGGGCATGTTCAGCTATTCGGGTCTGAGCAAGGCGCAGATGCAGCGCCTGCGGGCCGAATTCGGCGTCTACGGACTGGATTCGGGCCGAATCTGCGTGGCCGCGTTGAATCAAGGCAACATCGACCGCGCGGTTCAGGCGATTGCCCGGGTCGCATGAGCGCCGAATTGCACGCCAAACCCACTGCTACTCGGGGCAACTCCCTAGCCGAACTGGTCCACGATGCACCAATAGCCCGTAGAATGCTGCGGTGCACAAGAGCTTTGGGCGCGCCAGCTTAACTGGCTGCTTTGTCCGTAGGCGCTTGGTCCGGGAGAGTTCGCAATGATTTATCAGTGGTACGAAACCCATCGGGCGCTCCTCAGCCCGTTCGCGGAGCTGGCGAGCGCCTCCTCCAAGCTGTACACGCATCCGCTGTCGCCGCTGTCGCACACGCCGCTGGCGCAGCGCGTCTCCGCCGGGCTGGACCTGATGCACCGCTTGTCCAAGGAATACGAGAAGCCTGAGTTCAACATCACAGCGGTGAACATCGACGACGTCGACGTCGCCGTGCAGCAGCAGCTGACGTTGGAGAAGCCGTTCTGCCGCCTGCTGCGCTTCAAGCGTTTCACCGACGACGCCGCGACCCTCGCCCGAATGAAAGACCATCCGACGGTCCTGGTGGTCTCGCCACTCTCGGGCCACCACTCCACCTTACTGCGCGAGACCGTCCGCGAGTTGTTGCGCGACCACAAGGTGTTCGTCACCGACTGGACGGATGCGCGCATGGTCCCGGAGGCGGCCGGCCCGTTCCACCTCGACGACTACGTGAGCTACGTCCAGGAATTCATCCGTGAAGTCGGCCCCGGCGTGAACGTGATTTCGGTGTGTCAGCCCACCGTTCCGGTACTCGCCGCGGTGGCACTGATGGCGAGCAACGGCGAAGAGAATCCGCGCACGCTGACGATGATGGGCGGGCCGATAGACGCGCGCAAGAGCCCCACCGCAGTGAACAACCTGGCGATGACGAAGAGCCACAGCTGGTTCGAACAGAACGTGATCTATCGAGTCCCGGCCAACTACCCCGGCGCGGGCCGGCGCGTCTACCCCGGCTTCCTCCAGCATTCGGGATTCATCGCAATGAACCCCGGCCGGCACGTCAAGTCGCATTACGACTACTTTCTCGATCTGGTGCGCGGCGACGGCGACAGCGCCGAGTTCCACCGCGACTTCTACGACGAGTACAACGCCGTGCTCGACATGCCGGCCGAGTATTACCTGGACACGATCAAGACGGTGTTCCAGGAATTCGCCCTCGTCAACGGCACCTGGAAAGTCGGCGGCCAACTCGTGCGCCCGCAAGACATCACGACTGCGGCGTTGTTGACCGTCGAGGGCGAACTCGACGACATCTCCGGCGCCGGACAAACCAGGGCCGCGCATGGCCTGTGCACCGGAATTGCGCCGGCGCGCAAATTCCACTACGACGCGATGGGCGCCGGCCACTACGGCATCTTCTCCGGTCGACGTTGGCGCGAAAGCGTCTACCCACAGGTGCGCGATTTCATTGCCACGCACCAGGACAGCAAGGTCACCCGCCTGCGCACTGCAGCGTCAAAGAGCAAGCGCGCCAGCAGCGCAAGGTGACAATCCGGGCGTGATGGCCCACGCCAAGCTCGCCGAACAAATCAATCAAGCGCTTCCGCAGACGCAGTGCCGGCGCTGCACGTACGACGACTGCCGCGCCTACGCCAACGCGATCGCGGTCGACGGTGAGCCGATCAACCAATGCCCGCCGGGCGGCGAAGAGGGTGTGGCGCGCCTGGCCGCGATCACCGGCCGAGCCGTCATTCCCCTGAGCGCCGCGCACGGCGCGCAAGGGCCGCTGCGTCTGGCACGAATCGACGAAGCAGCGTGCATCGGCTGCACCCTGTGCGTCGACGTGTGCCCGGTGGACTGCGTCGTTGGCGCGCCCAAGGTCATGCACGGCGTCATCGAGAGTCTGTGCACCGGCTGTGAACTCTGTCTTCCGGTGTGCCCGGTGGATTGCATCTCGATGCACGCCGCAGACGCCCACAAGACTGGCTGGCAAGCGTGGAGCCAGGCGCAAGCGGACGAGGCGAGCGGGCGCTATGCCTGGCACCTTCAGCGGTTTGATCGCGACCGCCGCGAGCGCGACGCTGCCCTGGCCGCCAAAGGCAGCGCCCGCGCCAAACTCAGCGCAGCCCCTTGAAGAGCAACAACGCCCCAATCAGCACCGGCTGGTGCAGCATATAAAAGCTCAGGCTCCAGCGACCGAGCAACGCCAAGCCGCTCAGCGTCTTGGGCAGCGGATGCGCCAGCCACTGCTGGCGCCTTGCCAACACCCAGCGGCCGCTCGCCAAGCCCCACCACATGACACCCAGCCACGGCAGGAGCGGCGCGAAGTCTTCGGTCACGGGCTTGCGCGTCACCAGGCCGACCCAGTTTGTCCAGGGGGTATCGAACCCCGGGTGCTGAATGAATTGCGGCAACAAAATCGCGAGCAGGCCGGCCAACCAGAGCCACGCCCCTGCCGATGCGCTCAGGCGCATCACGATCAACATCACAGCAAAGCCGTGCAGCACACCAAACGTGATGAAGCTCTTCGGAAACATCAATGCAGAGCCGAGGCTGACCAGCACTGCACACGCTGCGATTTGCGCCCAGCGCCGCCAGAAGCGCCGCCAACCCGAGTCTTGGCGCAGCGCGATCGCCTGCCCGACGCCGGCGACGAACATGAACATGCTGACGATCATGGCGCGCTGCACCGTCCAGAACGGGTCGGTGTAGAAGTTCTGCTGGATGAACTTGAAGTGGCTCAGGTCGAAGCAAAAGTGAAACGCCGCCATCCAGACGATGGCCAGGCCGCGCAAGGCGTCAAGGCGTTCGAAGCGCGCAACCGGCGGCACGGCCGAGCCGGCGCTCTGCCTCGTCAAGCGAACCACCGCCGTGCGTTGTCGAACATGCGCATCCAGGGGCTTGGCGCGCTGGAGTCGCCGCTCGTCCAACTCATCTGCACGTTGCGCAACACGCGTTCGGGGTGCGGCATCAAGGCGGTGAAGCGGCCGTCAGGCGTGGTCACCGCGGTCAGCCCTTGCGGGCTTCCGTTCGGGTTGAACGGATACGCTTGCGTGGCTTGACCGAGGTTGTCGACGAAACGCAGCGCCCGCTGCACGGTGGCTGCGTCACCGCGCAGCGAAAAGTCGGCATAACCCTCGCCGTGCGCCACGGCGATGGGCATTCGGCTGCCGGCCATGCCGTCGAAGAACAACGATGGGCTTGGCAACACTTCGACCATCGACAGCCGAGCCTCGAACTGCTCGCTGCGATTGCGCGTGAATTGCGGCCACGCGTTCGCGCCGGGAATGAGGGGCGCGAGCGCCGCCATCATCTGGCAACCGTTGCACACGCCCAGCGCCAGCGTGTCGGGTCGCGCGAAGAAAGCCGCGAACTGATCGGCGAGCAGCGGGTTGAACAGGATCGAGCGCGCCCAGCCTTCGCCCGCGCCCAGCGTGTCGCCATAGCTGAAACCGCCGCACGCACTCAGGCCCTCGAACATGTCCAGGCGCGCAC
>JBEBHW010000623.1:0-2926 GCA_040081145.1 Burkholderiaceae bacterium | reverse complement strand
GGGTGGGCACGGGCCCGCGGGCGGGCGCGCCCGCTGCCGGGGCCTACGCGCCGGTCGGCAGCGGCGCTGCCGCACTCGCGCGCAGCGCGAGCGTCGCAGCGATTTCCTTGCGGTAGCGATTCAGCTCGCTCACCGAGGCGAAGCTGCGCTCCAACAGCAGGCTCATGTTGTGCAGGATGCGCTCGATGACTTTGGTTTCCCAGACGGCGTCGAACTGGATCTGTTTGTCCAGCCAGACCTCGAGCCACTGCGGATTGGGCAGGCGGCTTTGCACCGTGTCGCGCGGAAACAGGCGCAGATTGACGTGCAGGTTCGTCGGGTGCAGCGCCTGCGCGGTGCGCCGGGCGCTGGCCATCAGCACGCCGACTTTGGCAAACGCCGCTTTGGCCTCGTCGCCGAAGCGGTTCAAGGCGCGCTTCATGTAGCGCAGGTACGCGCCGCCGTGGCGCGCCTCGTCGCGCGCGAGAGTTTCGTAAATCACTTTGATGACGGGTTCGCTGTGCCATTCGGCGGCGCGCCGGTACCAGTGGTTCAGGCGAATCTCGCCGCAAAAGTGCAGCATCAGCGTTTCCAGCGCAGGTGCCGGATCGAACTCGAAACGCACTTCGTGCAGCTCGGCTTCGGTAGGCACCAGGTCCGGGCGGTAACGCCGCAGGTATTCCATCAACACCAACGAGTGCTTTTGCTCCTCGAAGAACCACACGCTCATGAAGGCGCTGAAGTCGCTGTCGTCGCGGTTGTCGCGCAGGAACATCTCGGTGGCGGGCAGCGCCGCCCACTCCGTGATGGCGTTCATCTTGATCGTCTGCGCCTGCTCGTCGCTGAGGCGGCTCGCGTCGAACTGGCCCCACGGAATGTCGGTGTCCATGTTCCAGCGCACGGCTTCGAGTTGCTTGAAGAGTTCGGGGTAAAGCATGGCAGACCTCACGAGTCCAAGCATTCTAGGGCGGCGCGAACTGGCTCTAGCGCAACCAGCCCTTTCGCCGAAAGTAGATGAACGGCGCGGCCACCGAGCCAAGCATCAACAGCAACGCGAACGGGTATCCGAAGGACCAGTCGAGTTCGGGAATCGCGCGAAAGTTCATGCCGTAAATGCTCGCGATGAGCGTCGGGGGCAGCAGCGCGACGCTGGCCACCGAGAAGATCTTGATGATCTTGTTCTGGTTGATGTTGATGAAGCCCACCGTCGCGTTCATCAGGAAGTTGATCTTGTCGAACAGGAACGTGCTGTGGCTGTCCAGCGAATCGATGTCGCGCAGGATTTGCCGTGCTTCGTCGAACTGCTCGGCACTCAGCAGGCGGCTGCGCATCATGAAGCTGACGGCGCGGCGCGTGTCCATCACGTTGCGCCGGATGCGCCCGTTCAGGTCTTCTTCGCGTGCGATCGCCGAGAGCGCCTCCCCCGCCGCCTGGTCGTTCACCGGCTGGCGCAGGACCCGCGCGCTGACCGCCTCCAGGCTGTCGTAAATGCCCTCCAACGCGTCGGCGCTGTATTCGGCGTCGGCGTCGTAAAGCTTGAGCAGCACGTCTTTCGCGTCTTCGATGAGCGCCGGGATGCGCCGCGCGCGCAGGCGCAACAGCCGAAACACCGGTAAATCTTCCTCGTGCACCGAAAACAGCACGTTCTTGAAAACGATGAAGGCGACACGCACGTTGCGCGGTGCCAGGTCGTCGTCGATCAGGAAGTCGGAGCGGATGTGCAGCTCGCCGCTGTCTTCTTCGTAAAAACGTGCCGACTCTTCGAGGTCGTCATTCACGGCGTTGAGGGGAATCGTTACGCCGAAACGCTGCGTGATCCAGCCTTTTTCTTCCAGGCTCGGCGCGTCCAGGTCGACCCACACCGGCTGCACGTTCGCCAGCGCCTCGAGGCTTTCGATCTCTTCCTGGAACAGCCGGCCGTTGGCCAGCGTGAAGACGTTCAGCATGATGGGTAGCGGGCGGCGGGGTCACCGCCTTCGGGGCGGCTGAATGCGCAGGCGACTGCCGACGTCTTCCTGGCTCGACGCTGGCCAAGTGGGCGTTGTTCAGGCCTTGCTCCGGGCGCAGCCGGAGGCGACCGGTCCCTGCGCAACGTACGAGCTTAACCGATGATTGCGGCACGCTCGGGATGGGCTGGCCTTGTCAGGCCCGCCGTTCGGGGGCACACTGGCCCTGCAAGCTGCCCCGATTGAAGCCTTCCCGTCTGTTCCCAGCCAAGGAGAATTCATGAATTTGACGATCAGCGGCCACCACCTGGAAGTCACCCCGTCCCTGAGAGAGTATGTAATGACGAAACTGGAGCGCGTGATGCGCCATTTCGATCAGGTTGTCGATATCACAGTGCTGCTGTCGGTCGAGAAGCTCAGGGAAAAGGAACGAAGGCAAAAAGCCGAAGTCACGCTGCACGTCAAGGGCAAGGACATCTTCGTCGAGCACGCCCATGAAGACCTGTACGCGGCGATCGACCAACTGATGGACAAGCTCGATCGCCAGGTCTGCCGCCACAAAGACAAGGTGCAGAACCACCATCACGAAGCGGTGAAACGCTTGAACGCCTTGCCGACCTGAATTTTGTGACCCGGTCAACCAAAGCGGCCCTTCGGCCGCTTTTTGTTGGGCGCACCTCGCGCAGCACCTGTGACACTCGACCGACCCCCGAACAAACCCTTGGCGCAGGAGACCGTGAAATGTTGTTGCGGCGCAGCAGATTGCGCTGCAGCAGCCCTTGCGTCGACTGGCGTGCACCGCTAAAACCTCAGCCAATTCATAATCACGCGCCGTGACAAATTCGCGAATCGTCGATTTCTCACGGATTCCCTGCTCTTGCGGACCTGAACTGCCCATGAACCGTCTTGCCGCCATCCTGCCCCTCAGCAACGTCGCCGTCGGCGTGGACGCCACAAGCAAGAAACGCGCATTCGAGTTCGCCGGGCTGCTGTTCGAGAAC
>JBEBHW010000622.1:0-2928 GCA_040081145.1 Burkholderiaceae bacterium | reverse complement strand
GTCCTGATGGACTTGCACATGCCCGTGATGGGCGGGATTGCCGCGACGATCGAGATCCGCAAGCGCTACCCTGCGACCAAGCTGCCCATCATTGCACTGACCGCCGACGTGCTCGTCTCGGAACGCGACCGGGCCTTGCACCACGGCATGAACGAATTCGTCTCCAAGCCGATCGACCTGGAGCGCTTGATCGGTGTGCTCGCCTACTGGGTGCACCGCGCGCGCGCGGCGCGCTCCTGAAACTACGGCTGCGCCTCGGGTACCTGAGGCGGCAGGCGCCAACCGCGCGCCGCGAGCGCGCTGCGCACCCGGTCCGGCCGATCGCTGATGATGCCGTGCACACCCAGGTCCAGCATCTTCGCGATGTCGGCGGGTTCGTTGACGGTCCAGACGATGACTTGCAAACCCAGGTGTCGCGCATGCGCCATCGAGGCGGCGTTCAGATCGCCGTGGTAGGGCGACCAGATCGCGCCGCCCGCCGCCTTCACGAGGTGGGGCACCGAGCCATGATCGCTGAGTTTCAAGCCGGCGGTCCAGCGGGGATCGGCAACATTGTTGGCCCACGCCTGTTGCGCGCTCAGGTACGCCGTCGGGACCTCCGGCGCGATGCGCTGCGCGGCCTGCAAAGTGCGCCAGTCGAAACTCTGCAAGGTGATGCGGCGGGTCATGCGGTGGCGCTGTGCCACGTCGAGAACCGCGCGTACAAAGGTTTCGGGGTCGGGCGTCAGATCGGGCTGGGTCGGATGGATCTTGGTTTCGATGTTGAAGCGCATGTGCGCGGCGCCGCGCCGCTGCACGAGTTGAAACAGCTCGGCGAGGCTCGGAATGCGCTGGCCGTCGACGGCACGCTGATCGGGGTGGTTCTGCGCGTAGCGCGAGCCGGGCCGCAGGCGCCCCACGTCGAAGCTTTGCAGTTGCGCAAAGCTCAGGCTGCGGATCGCCGCGCCCGGCGCATCGATGTAGGTGCCGTCGGCGTTGCGCGTGAAGTTGGCGTTGAGCGTGGCGTCGTGCGAAATCACGACGACGCCGTCGAGCGTCAGCAGCGTGTCGAGTTCGAGCGTTGTGACGCCCAGCGACAGGGCGGTGTCGAACGCCGCCAGCGTGTTCTCCGGGGCCAGGCCACGCGCGCCGCGGTGGCCTTGCAGGTCGAGCGGGACGGCGCAAGCTGTCAAAAGCACTGCCACTGCCATGCCGGCGGCCAGACGCGCCATGCGTTTCCAAAACCGGATCATCAGGCCACCATAGCAGATCGCGCCAGGCCGGCGTGGGCCGACGTGCCGCCCCCCTAACCCGATGGGCCGGAGCACGCCTGCAGGCCTTAAGCTTGGGGGTGATAACCCAGCGTGAATTTTGCGCATGAACTCTATCCCGTCCGCTTCGCCGAGTCCGGACCGCGCTGGTCCGGCGGTGCCCGAGCACGACGCGCTCGCCGTGGGGACGCGTTTCGGCGAGTTCGAGATCTTGCGCGTGCTGGGTGTGGGCGGGTTTGGCATCGTCTACCTGGCGATGGATCATTCGCTGCAGCGCGAAGTCGCACTCAAGGAGTACATGCCGGCGGCCCTCGCTGCGCGCGGCGCCGGCCCGCAGATCACGGTGCGTTCGGGCTCGTTCAGCGAAACCTATGCGATCGGCCTGCGCTCGTTCGTCAACGAAGCGCGCCTGCTCGCCAAGTTCGACCACCCCTCGCTCGTCAAGGTGTATCGCTTCTGGGAAGACAACGCCACCGCCTACATGGTGATGCCCTACCTGCAGGGACGCACACTGCGCGAAGCGCGCCGCGAGATGGGCGCGACACCCGACGAAGCCTGGTTGCGCGGCCTGATCGACCCGCTGCTCGGCGCGATCGAGACCTTGCACCGCGAGGGCGTTTACCACCGCGACATTGCGCCCGACAACATCCTCCTGTTAACCGGCAGCCCGCCGGTGTTGCTCGATTTCGGCGCGGCGCGACGCGTCATCAGCGACCGCACGCAAACCCTCACGGCGATCCTCAAGCCGAATTACGCGCCGATCGAGCAATACGCCGAGATGACGCTGCTGCGCCAGGGGCCGTGGACCGACATCTACGCGGTCGGCGCGGTGCTTCATTTCGCCTTGCTCGGCACGCCGCCTCCGCCGGCGACGTCGCGCGCCCTCGAAGACGAGCTTCAGCCGCTGGCGCGACGCCAGATCCCGGGCGTGTCGCAGCGCTTCTTGCTGGCGGTGGATTGGGCGCTTGCGGTGCGCCCCGCGGAGCGCCCGCAAAACATCGACGCCTTGCGCGCTGCGCTGGACGGGCGTGCCCAGGTTCCCGCGGCGATCACGCAACGCGCGGCGCGGACCGCGGGTCCCGCCCCGACTGAAGCCGCCTACGACACCACCCTGATTCTGGGTGGCGCGGCGACGCAGCCGGCGCCCCCCGCAGCGGCGTACGAGCCGACACTGCCGATGCAGCCGACCCTGCCCATGCAGCGTACCGAGCCGATGCACCCGACCTTGCCCATGCAGCGTACCGAGCCGATGCACCCGACCTTGCCCATGCAACGCACTGAGCCGATGCAACGCACCGGGCCGATGCAGCGCACCGAGCCGATGCAGCGCACCGAGCCCATGCACTCGGCGCAGCCGCTCCGCAGCGCGGCGACCGTGGTTCCCGCTGCGCTCGGCGTTGTGCCTGCCGGGACGGCGAGCGAAAGCGGCGAAGACGCCGCGGCAGTTGCGGACTTTGCCTTCCCCGACGTCGACGAACCCTCGAAAGGATCAACAAGGCGCGTGGGCGTTCTGGCCGCGGTGATTTCGACGGTTGTCGTCGCCGCTGCCGTTGGGTGGATCTTCGGCGCGTCGCGGCCTGAGCCCACCGCGTCGGCGCCCCGCGTTGCGCCGGCGCCTCCCGCCAAGTCCACAGCGGCGAGCGCCGCAGCACCAGGGGTTCAGCGCGCAACGCCGATC
>JBEBHW010000621.1:0-2931 GCA_040081145.1 Burkholderiaceae bacterium | reverse complement strand
GCCCCAGCAAGCTCGGGCCCAGACAGATCGGCAGCACTGAAACCGCGGTTCACGTCCAGCCCCGTGAGGCGCCAGTCGCGCACCGGCAGCATCGTCGGCTGCATTCGCAGCTCGGCGAAGCGCGTCGGCAGCAGCAGACCTTGCAGCGATTGGTGCTCGAACAAGTCGACCTGGTGCACCGAGCCCTTCGTCGACTCCAGGCCTTCGAGCGAAACGCGCACGCGCCGTGTCAGGCGCTGCCTGCGGTCGATGAACAGCGCGGCCTGGTCGAAGTTGGAGTGGCCCAGGCCCGGTGCGAGCTGAATCCGCAACACGTCGCACGGCATACTGTTCACGGTTTCGACGTCGCCGAGTTCAAGCACCAGGTTGCGCTCGGCGAGCCACATCGGTCCGAGCAGGAACAGGCGGGTCGCGTCGGCGATCAGCGCGGCCGCGGCGCGGCGTTCGGAGTCTCGCGCTTCTTCGCCGTTGTACCAGACCCGCACTTCGCCGAACGCATGGCTGCTCGGCCGGCGCAAGACGAACTTGCGCCCCGAGGGGCCGGTGTGCGCCTGCGCGATCACGCCTTCGCGCGGCAGGAGTCGCTCTTCCGACTTGATGCGAAACCCGGGGTCGATCAGCGCGGGCTGGAGTTTGTCGATGAGCAACCGCGGCGCGCCGTCGAACGCCACGCTCAGATCCGTCAGCGCCCTGAACGCCGCCAAGCCATGGGCAGCCGCACTCTCGCTCAGCAGCGACTGCGCGGCAGGCGTCGGCTGCCCTGACAGCGACACCGGCAGCGGCGCCGCGCAGCCGTGCAGCAGGCCGAGCAGCGGGCTCGAGAGCGCGGCGCCGAGCACGGCACGGCGTGCAATGAGGCTGTTTTGCATGGCTGAATCTCCGGGGGAAAGGTGGCAGCGGCGAAGCGAATTACACACCGAGTCAAGCGGCGCAGCCTTGACCGGGCTCACCCGCGCCCGGTGAAAGGCGCCTGGTGCGTGACGCGCCGGTAGAGCAGGCCGGGCAGGCGCAACACGAACTCGATCATGAGGCGAAAGTGCATCCACGTGAGCAACAGGTTGTCACGCCCATAGCGGAAGTGCGACACCCCGCCTTCGGCGGCCGAAAGGTATTTGACCGGCGCGTCGATGTTCAGCGGCACCACGCCGCGCCACACCAGGCGCACCACGGCTTCGGGGTCGAAGTCGAAGCGGCGCATCCAGCGCTGCGCTTGCATCACCGCCACCAACTCGGCAATCGGGTAGACACGAAAACCGTACAGCGAATCGCCCACGCCCGCGCCGAGCGTTTCCAGATCCGCCCAGGCGTTGGAGATCCGCCGGCCGCGCACGCGCAGGCGCGGCGCGGAGGCGCCGAACACCGGGCGGCCGAGGATCATTGCGGCGGGTTGCGCCATGCTCGCGTGCATGAAGGCGGGGATCATTGGCGCCGGATGCTGGCCGTCGGCGTCCAGCGTCAAGGCGTGCGTGAAGCCTGCGGCGCGCGCGGCCCGCAGCGCGTGCAGCAGCGCTGCGCCCTTGCCCTGGTTGTGCGGCAGCTCGAGCACCCGCAACCCCGGGTCGGCGGCGGCGAGCTCGTGCAGGCGCGCCGGCGTGCCGTCGCTGCTGCCGTCGCTCACCACCCACACGGGGCTCCACACGGCGCGTGCGGCACGCAGCGTGTCGAAGAGCAGCGCGCCGGGGTTGTAGCTCGGCACGATCACGACATGCGTCGCGCTCGGTTTCACCGCGTCAGCTCCCGCGCGAAGTAGCCTTCGAGCGTGCGCAGCAGCTCGGCATGATCGGCCTGCGGCGCAAAGCGCTCGCCCAGGCGCAGCGTGAAAATCACGAGGGCCGGCGGTGTGCGCCAGATCGGCCAGCCTTTGCCGAGGTAGGGCGAATCGGATTCGATGATGACGGTCTGGATCGGCACCTGCGCACGCTGCGCGATCAAAGTGATTCCCGGCAGGAACGCATTCACCGGCCTGCGCACCGTGCGCGTGCCCTCGGGAAACACCACCAGCTGCGCCCCCTCGCGCAGGCTTTGCACGGCGTCGCCGATCATGCCGCGCGGCGAATCGTTGCGGATGTAGCGCGCCAGGCGCGCGCCGGCGCCGAGGAATAGATTGCGCATCAGCGACGCTTTCATGATGCACACGCCGCGCGGCAGGCAGGCGACGACGAGCAAGGCGTCGAGCATGCTCGGGTGATTTGCCGCGACGATGAGGCCGCCGGGCTGCGCCGCCAGGCCACGCAGGGCACGGCTGTCGATGCGCATCATGCCCACGCCCTGGGCGACCGCCCAGAACAGCGCATAACCCCGAGAAATTCCGGCGCGGCCGAAGCGCCGCCCGGCGGCCTCGGGCAGCAACGGCAACAACACCAAGGCGAAGAGGTTCCACGCCAGCGAGGCCAGGCCGAGGCCGAGCAGCAGGAAGTAGAGCAGCGCGCTGCGGACGACGCCGCCGAGCGAGGCCAGCAGGGGGTTCATTTCTCGGCGGAAGCGAGCCGGTCCGAAGCGCTGAAGATCCACGAGACGGCGATCCCGAAGGTCACGTTGTGATCGGTTTTCACGAGCGGGCTGTTCTGCACGACGGCACCGCGCAGGCTGTCGTAGCGCACGAAGGCGCCGACCCAGATCGCGTCGAAGCGCCGCGACACGCCGGCCAGCGCGAGCCACCCCGCATAACCGCTGCGCGCGTCGTAGGCCGGGCGCTGCGCGGTCGCTTCGCTCGGCGCGACGCCGTAGAGGAAATTGTGAAAGCGCGCGTCGCCGAACACGGCGCCTGTCTGGACCGCGGCGTCCCATCCGCCCGCGACGCCGCGAAAGTCCAGATTCAGATGCGGATTCAAGGTCCAGCCGACGTTGCGCGGCGAGCGCTGCAAGGTGTACGCGGCGCGCAGCGGCATGCGCAACTCGACCTTTCTGCTGCGGTCGGCGGCGCGCCAGAAC
>JBEBHW010000620.1:0-2937 GCA_040081145.1 Burkholderiaceae bacterium | reverse complement strand
GGGCCACCAGGTTCGCCGCCAGTTGTGCGGCCTGTGCCACGGCAAACTGAGCAGTCGGAGGGCAGAGCTGGCCGTCGGCAGCGTTCGGCGTTGCCGCGCAGTCGCCCATTGCCCAGAGCCCGTCGGCGCCGACAACTGCACCATCAGGCGCGGTGACGATGCGCCCGCGCGTCGTCGCCAGGCCGAGCTGCTGCACCAGCGGATTGCTGCGCGTGCCGATGGTGAGAATCACGGTCGCGGTGGGCAGCAGCACGCCGCCCTGCAACTCGACGGCGTGGGCGTCGATCCGGCTGGCGCGCGCGCCCAGGCGCACGTCCACGCCGCGCGCACGCAGCGACCGTGCCGCGGACTCGCCCAGCCGCGCCGGAAGTTCGGGCAGCAGCCGTTCGCCGTCATGCAACAGCGTCAAGTCGAGTTCGCTGGGCAGCACGCGGGGGTAATAGCGCAAGGCGCTGCGCGTGAAGTCGGCGATCGACCCCGCCACCTCCACCCCCGAGAAGCCACCGCCGATCACGACGAAGCGGCCGAGCGCACGGCGCTCCAGCGCGTCGTCGCTCAGTTCGATTCGCGCCAGGCGTTGCAGGACGCGGTTGCGAATGTGCATCGCGTCGCCGACGAGCTTGAGTGGCAGGGCGTGCTCGGTTGCGCCGGGAATGACCGCGAGGTTGGCGCGCTGGCCGAATGCGAGCACGAGATGGCCGTAGCCGAAGTCCAACCGCCCGGCGAGCGTCGCACAGGTCAGCATGCGCCGCAGCGTGTCGACGCGCTCGAGTCGGCCCATGACGAAGCGGCTGCTGCGCAGCATCTCGCGGATCGGCGCGATCACATGCTCCGGGAACACGGCGGCACCCACCACCTCGGCGAGCATCGGGTTGAATGTCGTGTAACTTTCTTCGCTGATGAGCGTCGCGTTCCAGCCTTCGGGCAAGCGCTTCTCGAGCGCGGTCGCCAAGCTGGTGCCGGCGAAACCGCCGCCGACGATCACAATGGTCTTCGAGTTCATGGTGGGTTGCCTCGTAGGGGAAATGGATCAACGCTCGCTGAGCTGCGCCGGCTTGAATGCGTGGCGCTGCCACGCTTGCGCCAGCGCGATCGTGGCGCACATGGTGGCGAACGCGACCCAGGCATAAGGCCAGAGCATGGGCATGCCCACGAGGATCAGCCCATCGTTGCTGCCCGGGATGAGCAGGCTGCCCCAGCCCATCAGCGCGCCGCCGGCAAGGCAGCGAAAAACATCGGTCGCGGTGGGCGGCGTGTTCTTCCAGCGCCCGGCGGTGTAGCCGCCGAACATGGCACCGAACAGCAAGGCGAGCAGCAGCGCGCTGCCCAGCCACAGGTTCTGCGCCACGCCGCGCGCCAGTTGCACGAGCACGTCGGTGTAGGCCCAGACACCCGCGGTGAGAAGCATCAGCGCGAAGGTGACGCCGATCACCGTCGTCGCGGCGTGCGGCGTCCAGACGCGCTGCGCCAGGCTGCGCAGCGCGTTGAAGCGCCGTGGCGCGCTCGCCGGGCGGGTCGCCCCTATCGAGCGCGTCAGGCGCCAGGCGACATAGGCGAGGAACAGCGCCGCCACCCACACCGAGTTGTCCAGCACGACGGAGACGTCGTCCAGACGCGGCTGCGCCGGCGTGCCGAACAGCCATGGCGAGCTCAGGCAGCCGAGGTAGAAGCCGACCGGCGTCAAGACGTAGACCCATTGCCCCGAGCCGAGGCGCGCGATGGCGCCGAACACGCACGCACCGTTGATGAAGGCGCCCAGGCCGAGCAGTGCACCGCCGATCACCGTCCACTGCGTCAGCGCATACCCCTGCGGCGGGCGCGCGAGCAGGCCGAAAACCTGGGCGAGCGCCAGAATCCCCGCGACCCACAGCGACGCCTCGAGGAAAGCCGACAGGCGCCGCGTCGTTCGTTTGGTCAGGATTTCGTCGACCGCGGCAACCGTGCAAGTGGCGCCGCGCTGGATCGCGTAACCCATGGTCGCCACGCACAGCGCAGCAAACCAGAACAGGGGGTGAGTCAATTCGAGATTCATGGTGGTGCTTTCTCAACCGCCGATCAGGCCCTTGGCGAACTTGCAGATGTTCTGCAGGCCCGCATTGCCGTCGACGGCCGGGGTCTGCGGATGAATACGGCCCGAGTGCAGGTCGAACACCCAGCCGTGCAGCGCCAGCGGCGCGCCGCGCTTCCACGCGCCTTGCACAATGCTCGTCTTTGCGAGGTTGTTGATCTGCTCGATCACGTTGAGCTCGACCAAACGGTCAAAACGCGCGGCTTCGTCGAGCGCGCGCAGCTCGCGCCAATAGAACTGCTGCGTGTCCTTGATGGTGCGCAGCCAGTTGTCGATCAGGCCGTGCGAGTGTTCGCCCATCGCTGCCTGAACGCCGCCGCAGCCGTGATGGCCGCACACGATGACGTGGCGCACCTGGAGCACGTCCACCGCGTACTGCAGCACCGACAACATGTTGACGTCGGTCTGCACGACCAGGTTCGCGATGTTGCGATGCACGAACATGTCGCCCGGGTCGGTGCCGGTGATGTGATTCGGCGGAACGCGGCTGTCGGAGCAGCCGATCCACAGGAACTCCGGGTGCTGGCCGGTGGCCAGCCTGTTGAAATAACCCGGGTCCAGGCGCAAATGGCTTTCGACGAAAGCCTCGTTGTTGCGCAGCAGCTGCTCGATGCGGTCGTTCATTTGCGGGCTCGTTCGACTAGCGGTGCTCGATCACACCCTCGATCGGATCGGATTCCTCCAGCCACGGCGCACTCTGGATCATGCGCAGCGTGTCGGCGTGGCCCGCTTCGCGGCGCGCGCGAACGCCGGTCATGGTGAAGTCGATGTCCTTCGTGTGGTCTTCGCCCTCCAGGCGCGGCGCGTGCAGGTGCGCCACGTGCATCGTCGTGCCGCAGCCCCAGGAGGCGAGCTCCTTGATTCTGGGG
>JBEBHW010000619.1:0-2938 GCA_040081145.1 Burkholderiaceae bacterium | reverse complement strand
CATCATGTGAGCGAGGTGTCGACAACGCGGCGCGGTTTGCTCAAGTACTGCGCCGACTGCATTTCCACCAGGCGCGACGCGGTGCGCGGAAACTCGTGTGCCAAAGGGCCTTCGGTGTACAGCGCAATGGGGGCCACTGCAGCGGACAAGATCAGTTTTGCGTTGCGATCATAGAGGACGTCGACGAGCCAGGTGAAACGCCGCGCTTCCGAGGCCAGGCGCGGCGACATCTGCGGAACGCCGGAGAGCAACACCGTGTGAAAGCGCGTCGCGAGTTCCAGATAGTCGTTCTGCGAGCGCGGGCCGCCGCACAGCACCGTGAAGTCGAACCAGACCACACCGCCGGCGCGGCGCCGGGTGCGCAGCTCACGATGTTCGATGTGCAGAATCGGGTCTTCGTCCTTGGCCTCAGCCAGGCGTTCGAAGGCCGACTGCATTGCGCCATCCGCCGCCGCCCCCAGGCCCAGGTGGTACAGGCCAAGCTGCGCGAACGTGAGGCTGCGGTAGTCGGCGCCGGCGCCGATGTCGACCACTTCGAGGCGCTGCTCGAGCATGGCAATCGCCGGCAAGATGCGATCCCGGTGAAGACCGTTCGGATAGAGATCGCTCGGACGAAAGTTCGACGTCGCGACCAGGCTCACCCGGTTCTCGAACAGCGCTTCGAGGAGCCGGTGCAGGATCATCGCGTCGGTCACGTCGGCGACGTGGAATTCGTCGAAACAGATCAGCCGGTGCCGGCGTGCGATGCGCCGGCCCAGCTCCTGCAAGGGGTTGGCCGTGCCCTGCAACTCCGAGAGTTCGCGGTGCACCTCGCGCATGAACTCGTGAAAATGCAGACGCGTCTTGCGCTGCAATGGCACCGAGAGGTAAAAGCAATCCATCAGAAAGCTCTTCCCCCGGCCCACTCCACCGTGCAGGTAGACGCCCCGCGGGATCGGTGGGTGCGTCACCAGTTTCGTCAGCGCATTGCTGCGCCGCGCCTTGTAGCCGACCCAGTCGTCTTCGCAGCGTTGCAGCGACTCGACCGCGACGCGTTGCGCGGCGTCAGCCGTGAAGCCGCGCTCGCGCAAGGTCTGCTCGAAGATCTCCTTGACCGACACGTCGAACCGTGCCCGTTCAGAAATTCAAGCTGCGTTTGTCCACGGCGAGTGCCGCTTCCTTCATCGATTCGCTGAGCGACGGGTGGGCGTGGCAGATGCGCGCAATGTCCTCGCTGCTGGCCTTGAACGCCATCGCGACGACAGCCTCGGCGATCAACTCCGACGCCATCGGCCCGACGATGTGCACGCCCAGAATCTCGTCCGTCTTCGCGTCGGCGAGCATTTTCACGAAGCCGCTCGTGTCGCCCAGCGCACGCGCGCGGCCGTTCGCCATGAACGGGAAGCTGCCGCTCTTGAAGGCGCGCCCTGCGGATTTCAGCTGTTGCTCGGTCTGGCCGACCCAGGCAATTTCAGGGCTCGTGTAAATCACCCAGGGAATGAGGTTGAAGTCGACGTGGCCGTGCTGGCCGGCGATGCGCTCCGCAACCGCCACGCCTTCTTCCTCCGCCTTGTGCGCGAGCATCGGGCCCCGCACGACGTCGCCCACCGCCCAGACATTGGGCAGGTTCGTGCGGCACTCACCATCCACAACGATCGTGCCGCGCTCGTCGAGCTTCAACCCGACGGCCTGCGGATTCAGACCCGTCGTGTTGGCGATGCGGCCGATCGAGACGATGAGCTTGTCGACCGTGAGCGCTTGCGCCGCGCCGGCGGCGTCGGTGTAGGCCACCGTCACGCCGCTCTTGGCGCTCTTGACTTCACCGATCGAGACGCCGAGTTCGATCTTCAGCCCCTGCTTCGTGAACGCCTTGTGCGCTTCCTTGGCGACCTGCTCGTCCACCGCCCCGAGGAACTGCGGCAAGGCTTCGAGCACCGTCACCTTGGCGCCGAGGCGCCGCCATACCGAGCCCATTTCCAGGCCGATCACGCCCGCACCAATGACCCCCAAAGTCTTGGGCACCGCAGCAATGCGCAGCGCGCCATCGTTGCTGAGGATGCTGTCTTCGTCGAACCCTGCCGCCGCCAGCGCACGCGGGTTCGAACCGGTGGCGACGATCACGTGCGTGGCGAGCAGCGTTTCCGGCGCGGCGCCTGCCACGGCAATCTCGTAGCCCGCGTCACCGGTTTTGACGAACGATCCGCGGCCATGGAAGAAGCTGACCTTGTTCTTCTTGAACAAGTACAAGATGCCATCGTTGTTCTGCTTCACGATCGCGTTCTTGCGGCCCAGCAGCTTCGCAATGTCCAGGCTCAACTCTTTAACGACGATGCCGTGCTCGGCGAAGTGATGACCGGTGTTTTCGAAGTTCTCGCTCGATTGCAACAGTGCCTTGCTCGGAATGCAGCCTACGTTGGTGCACGTGCCGCCAGGGGCCGGGCCGCCCTTTTCGCTCTTCCACTCGTCGATGCACGCGGTATTGAAGCCCAGCTGCGCTGCGCGGATCGCCGCAATGTATCCGCCGGGTCCGGCGCCGATCACAACCACATCGAATGACTTGCTCATGGTGCTGCGTCAGATATCGAACAGCAAGCGCGCCGGGTCTTCCAGCGCCTCTTTCATCGCCACCAGCCCGAGCACCGCTTCGCGACCGTCGATGATGCGGTGGTCGTACGACATTGCGAGGTAGTTGATCGGGCGCACCACCACCTGGCCGTTCTCGACGACCGCCCGCTCCTTTGTTGCGTGAACGCCCAGGATCGCCGACTGCGGCGGGTTGATGATGGGCGTGGACAGCATCGAGCCGAACACGCCGCCGTTGCTGATCGAAAACGTTCCGCCGGTCAGATCGTCGAGCGAGAGTTTGCCGTCCCGCGCTTTGACACCGTATTCGGCGATCTTCTTTTCGATGTCGGCAAAACTCATCTGATCCGCGTTGCGCAGGATAGGCACGACGAGG
>JBEBHW010000618.1:0-2939 GCA_040081145.1 Burkholderiaceae bacterium | reverse complement strand
GCCCATCTGGTAGTAGCGCGGCGTCTTGCTGGGCGAGTAGGGCTGGCCGGCAATGGCTTGTTCGTCGGACGTCCAGCCTTTGTGCGCGCACAGCCGCGCCCACAACTCGGCGGGCGAAGGGAATTGATCCAGAGCGAGGTTTGTCTCCAACGTGCCTGTGACCAGCGTGGCGTCGCGGAACACAAAACCGTCGCCGTTGCTCGAGAACATGAAGGGCACATCGAGCAGTTCGGCATAGGTCAGCGCCTGGGGCATGCCGGCGCCGACGGCCTGGGTGTTGTCTTTGGCTTCGATCACGGCCAACGGGATGTTGGCCTTCCAGAACAGCACGTAGTCGGCGCGCAGCACCGACTTCTTGTCGCGGCTGGCGCGTATTCCCCGCACCACCATGCGGCCGGGTCGCTATGGGTACTCGCGAAGAATCTGCTCGATCTCGTCCCAACCCGCCTGCACCAGCGCGGGGCTGATGAACTTCTCGCAGATGTCGGTTTCGCTGAGCTTGCTCTTGTCCAACCGTGGCCCTTCTGGGCGCGCCGATGTGCACACAGCGGCGGCGCGTGGAGTCTACCTGCGCGTACGAACTGCGCTCTGTTGTCTGCGTGAGATTGGGCTCAGCAAAGCGACTCAGTGTTCCGGTCCGCGGGCCTCAGTTCACCCAACGACATGTCACGCAAAAGCCCGGCTCGCCAGCAGCGCCACCCCCAGCGCCAGCGCCGCCGCGATGGCGAACACGAACACATACCCCAGCCGGCTCGCAGCGGCGGCGAGGTTGAACAGCGCACCCGCCACTGCCAAGGCCGCGCTCCTGGATACAGGGGGAGAAAGACTTCGGCGGTGGCAAACGCCGCGGCGAGCAGGCCGCGCGGGGCGATGCTGTCCATGGGTTGCGGCAAAGTTGTTCCGCCCACAGAATAGGACCTCGAGTTGACTTGAGGTCAAGTGATGGGCAGCGCAGAGGCCGTGCTGGCGGTGGGTGAACTCGCGGTGCGCAGCGGCGTCGGCGTGTCCGCCCTGCACTTTTACGAGTCGCGCGGGCTCATTGCCGCGCAGCGCAGCGCCGGAAACCAGCGCCGCTACGCGCGCGCCGCCTTGCGCCGCGTCGCCTTCATCGGCTGCGGCTGCCTGTCGCCGCGGGCGTGTGCGCTCTACAACCCGGGTGACCGGTATGCGCAGCAGGGCAGCGGGGCGCAACGCATGCGGCGCACGCTGCACGCCGCATGAACGGCTTGGCACCCCCCTCGGCAGGCCCCGGGCCGCTGGCCGGCATCCGAGTCGTCGACTTGTCGAACGTCTTCTCCGGCCCGATGGCCACCGCGCTGCTTGCCGACCAGGGCGCGAGCGTCATCAAGGTGGAAGCCCCCGAGGGCGACACCAGTCGCAAGGTCGGCCCGGCCAAGGGCGACTTGTCGGCCGCCTTCATTACGCTCAACCGCGGCAAGCGTTCCATCGCGCTCGACTTGAAGCGCCCCGAAGCGCAGGAAATCCTCGCCCACCTGGTGCGCAAGGCGGATGTGCTGGTGAGCAACTTTCGCCCGGGTGTGCTTGCGCGGCTGGGTCTGGACCGCGCGCAAGTGGGAAGCCTCAACCCCGCGCTGGTGCAGTTGTCCATCACCGGCTTCGGCCCTGACGGCCCACGCGCCGAAGACCGCGCCTACGACGCCGTGATCCAGGCCGTGGCCGGCGTATCGGCGTCGCACCGCGACAAGCACAGCGGCCAGCCCGCGCTCCTGGCCACGACGCTGTGCGACAAGCTCACCGCGCTGACCGCGGCGCAAGCGGTCACTGCCGCGCTGTTTGCGCGCTCGCGCGACGGCAAGGGCCGCCATGTCGAGGTCTCGATGCTCGACGCGACGCTGGCCTTCCAGTGGATCGACGCGATGTACAACCACGTCTTACTGGACGCACCGCCGCAAGGCTTTCCCGAGATGGGGGTCACGCTCAAACCGTATGCCACGGCCGACGGCATGGTCGCGGTGATGGCGCCCCAGCAAGCCGAGTTCGCCGCGCTCTGCCGCGCCCTCGGCCGGCCCGACATTGCGCAGGACGAGCGCTTCGCCTCGTTGCAGGCGCGCAGCCGCCATGCGCCTGAATTGCGCGCCGTGCTCGAGCCGCTCATCGCGGCGCAACACACCACCGCGTTCGAAGCCGCCAGCCGCGTCGAAGGCGCACCGGTGGGCCGGGTCAACGAGCGCGCTGAAGTCCTGACCGATCCGCAAGTGCTGCACAACAAAACCTTGGTCGAGTTCGACCATGGCAGCGTCGGCCGGGTTCGCCTGGCGCGCGCCGCCGCCTTGTTCGACGGCGCGCCGCTCGAACCGGCGTCACCGGCCCCGCACCTGGGCGAACACGGCCGTGCGGTGCTGGGTGAATTCGGCTTTGACGACGCGCAGATTTCCCGCTGGGTCGCCAGCGGTGTGCTGCGCCTGCCGGTGGGAAGCTGATCCGATCAGCCCGGTGCGGCCCCGCCCCGCATCGGCGGTGGCCTGACTTACATGGGGGATGGCTGGATCAAACGCCTGGCGCTAGCCTAGGTCAATTGCAACTCAGCCGAGCCAGCGCGTTCATGCGTCTTCATCTCACCAAATTCGAGCCGGCTGGGCCAGCCCTCACCGTGGGCAGCCTGCAGCTCAGGCAAGCCCCACTGCTGTGGCTGTACCTGCTCGTCGCGGCGCCGTTGCTCACCTGCCTGGCCGGACCGGCACCTGGCCAGCGACTCCTCAGGCGTGGATCGCCGACATTCTGCTCGGCGCGGTGATCGCGGTGCTGGTGCACAAGGTTCGCAAGGAGCACTTCGACGTGCTGGCGCTGACTCGCGCCGATTCGCTGACCGGGCTTTCGAACCGGCGCGCCTTCGATGAGGCGATTCAGGCCGAGGTGGTTCGGGCGCGGCGCTCGTGCCAACCGCTGAGCCTGGTCTACATGGACCTGGACAACTTCAA
>JBEBHW010000617.1:0-2940 GCA_040081145.1 Burkholderiaceae bacterium | reverse complement strand
GCCGCCCACCTGGCGCAGCTTGTCGCCGCCTGCTCGCCGGGCTCGGTGCTCGAAACGGCGGCCGGCAGCGGCGTGGTCACGCGGGCGCTTGCGCCAAGGCTCAGGCCCGACGCGCGCTACGTGGTGACCGACCTGAACCAGCCCATGCTCGACTACGCCGCATCCCGGCAAGGGCCCGACAGCCGCATCGAATGGCGGCAGGCGGACGCGCTCGCCCTGCCCTTCGAAGACGCCTCGTTCGACGTTGTGTGCTGCCAGTTCGGCGCGATGTTCTTTCCGAACCGGGTCGCCGGCTACGCCGAGGCGCGCCGCGTGCTGAGGCCGGGCGGGCGGTTTGTCTTCAACGTCTGGGACCGCATCGAAGAGAACGCCTTTGCCGACGACGTCACCAACGCCGTCGCCGCGATGTTTCCGCACGACCCGCCGCGATTCCTCGCGCGCACGCCGCATGGCTATCACGACATCGCACTGATCCGCGAGGACTTGCGCCGCGCTGGATTTGCTGACATCGAGATCGAGACGCGCGCGGAGGTGAGCCGCGCACCTTCGGCACGCGACGCCGCCACCGCCTATTGCCAGGGAACGCCGCTGCGCAATGAAATCGAGGCGCGCGGCGCCGGCCTGCTTCAGCTCGCCACCGACCGCGCGGCACAGGCGATTGCCCGGCGTCACGGCGAAGGCCCGGTGGCCGGCAAGATTCAGGCGCATGTGATCGTGGCGGCGTGAGCTGCACAGGTGCTCCGGGATCAGCGGCACCAGGCCTGGCGAGCTGGCCTTGATCAGGGGCCGCAGGGTTATATACTCTGTATATACAAAAGGGGCCCGCTTCCATGGCAACTTCCGCTTCCTCCCTCCTGCTGAAATTCCGCAGCAAAGACACCCAGTTTGGCGTCACGCGCAAGACGGTGAAACAGATCGCGCTGCAATTTGATCTGTCTGAGACCGAGGTCATTCACATGGCACTTTCGCGTCTGGCGAAAGAGGAGTTGCCGGCCTATGAGCCCGACGCCGGCTCCTTGACCGCTCGCGAGCTTGAAGCGCTGCGCAAGATTGCGGCGGCCAGACTTCCAACGGGCAAGGTTCTGAGCAGGCGGTCTCTGTTCTGATGGGGGCCGTCTGGTCCCTTCCGGCACCCGGCGACATTGTCTGGTGTCGCTTCCCCGAGTTGCCCAGGAGAAGCCCCGGGCCGAAGCCTCGGCCCGCGCTGGTGCTCGAGGTGACTGAGCGACAGGACGGCGCGACAGTCACCGTCGTGTATGGAACGTCCCAGCAACTCCACAGGCTCTCGGCAGGAGAATTTGTGCTCAGGCGCCAGAGTCACTCGGCGGCGTATCAGGCGGCCGGACTGTCCTACGACACCAAGTTCGACTTCAAGCAGTCAATCGCATTGCCTTGGACCGAAGAACTCTTTGCAGTACCCCCGGGCGCACCCAACGGGCAACAGCCCAAGCTTGGGATCCTGCACGCCTCTATGCATCGGGCTGCTGCGGCCGCACATGCAGCCAACAAGGTTCGGTAATTTGGCCGGGCTGAGCTGCTCCGAACCGGCCAGTCACCGGTACCCGCAGTCAGCCCGCAGCCGTCTACCCGCACTGAAAAGCCTCACTGCGGCGCAAGCTTGAGCGCACGCGCCGTCAAGCGCATCGCTTCGTACTCCCGGTCGATGTAGTCGCGCAGCTCCGCGCCCTTGCGGATCAGCACCTGCTCGCCAGCGTCCTGCAGGAATTTGCGAGACGCCGGCGCATTCGCAGCTTGCTCGAAGGCCGCCGCCAGCTTCTCCACCCGCTCCGGCGGCGTGCCCTTCGGCACGAGCACAGCGCGCCAGAGGATCGTTTCCTCGCCCGCCAGGCCGATGTCTCGCAACCCGGATGCTTGGGGCAGCGAGGGGCTGCGTTCGTCCGAGGAGACGAGCAGGCACTTCGCCTTGCCCGCCTGCGCGTGCGGCAGGATGGGCGGGATCGAGCCGACGTAGATGTCCACGTGGGCGCCGAGAAAACTGGTGAGCGTTTCTCCCGCGCCCTTGAACGGCACGTCGCGCGCGCCGGCGCCGGTGGCGCGCAGGATGCGCGCCGTCGCGAGATGGCCGGGGCCGCCCAGACCGTCGTTGCCGTAGGTGTACTTGTCGGGGTAACGCTTCAGCTCGGCGATCAGCTCGTGCGCATTCGCGGCCGGGAAATTCGGCTGCACGCAAATCACGTAAGGCGCGCTCGACACCTGCACCACCGGCACGTAGTCGGCCGGCGTGTACGTCACCTTGGTCGTGTGCGGGCTCACGGTCACCGGGCCGAGCCACACGGCGGCCACCGTATTGCCATCGGGCGCGGCGCGCGTCATCTGCGCCAGGCCGATCGTGCCTCCTGCCCCCGGCACGTTGACGATCACGATAGGCTGGCCGAGCGGCGTTTCGGCCTCGCGCGCGAGCACGCGAAAGAAGCCGTCCGTCCCGCCACCGGGCGGCGTGGGGATGATGAGCTTCAAGGGCTCGGCGGCGCTTGCCGCGCCTGCGGCGACCAGCAGGGCAGAGAGGCAAGACCAAGATTTCATGGCATGTTCCTGTCGAAATGGAAGAGGCGCAAGGGCGTATCGACGCGGGTGGGCCCGAGCAGCTCGTGTGGGCGAGCGACTGGCCCTTCGTCGGGCATGAGGCGACGGTGAGCTATGCGCAGTGTCTCGAAGGCCTGCAAGACTGGGTGCCGGATGACGAAGCGCGGCGCATCATCCTTGTCGCATCACGCCGGCCACGCCGGCCTGCTCGAAGGCACGCACGGTGTGGTACGCGTTGATCGCGTTGCCGTAGCCGGTGTCGCCATCGGCGAGCAGAAGCATGTCGGTGCAGGCCGCGATGGCGCGCGCCGCGGCGACGTTCTCTTCCATTCCCATGATGCCGAGGTCGGGCTGGCCCAGGCGGCTTTCGCTGATGCCGCTGCCGGTGATGAAGGC
>JBEBHW010000616.1:0-2947 GCA_040081145.1 Burkholderiaceae bacterium | reverse complement strand
CGGCACGACGGTCCTGCTCGTCGACCAGAACGCCCGCGCCGCGTTGGCGATCGCCGACCGGGGCTATGTGATGGAAACACCGGGCGAATCGTTCTGCACGGGCCGGCGCTTCAGCTGCTGCGCGACCCGCAGGTGCAGCAGGCGTACCTCGGCCTGTGAATTCACTGCGCGACACGCGACAACCACGAAAGGACCTCTCATGAAGAACACCCTGCAAGCCGGCCTCAATGGGAGCGCGACCATCGAAGTCGATCGCGATCGCACGATCGATTTCATGGGCGAGAAGGCACGCGTATACGCGACACCGATGCTGGTGCGCGACATCGAGATCGCGTGCCGTGACCTCTTGCTTGCGCATCTGGACCCGGGCGAGGATTCGGTGGGTACGCGCGTCGAACTCGACCATCTGGCGGCAACGCTGATGGGCATGAAGGTCGACCTCACGCTGCACATCGCCGAAGTGAAAGGCCGCAGCGTCACGTTCGACGTGACGGGCCGCGACAACCTCGAGCCGATCTGCCGCGGCCACCACCAGCGCTTCATCGTCGACATCAAGACCACGGAAGCGCGGCTTGCAGCGAAAGCGCAGAAGGCGGAGCTGGGATGAAACTCTCAGACCTCGGTGCCGTGCGCACCGAGCACATCCCGACGTACTGCTACCAATGCGTCGCCGGGCCCGACCTGCTGACCGTGAAGGTGGTCGACGGTGTGGCCACCGAAGTCGAGCCCAACTTCTGCGCGGCCGAGGTGCACCCCGGTGGAGGCAAAGTCTGCGTGAAGGCGTTCGGCCTGGTGCAGAAGACCTACAACCCGAACCGCGTGCTCACGCCCATGAAGCGCAGCAACCCGGTGAAGGGGCGCGATCAGGACCCGGGCTTCGTGCCGATTTCGTGGGACGAAGCTTTCGAGTTGATTGCAGACCGGCTCAACCTGGTGCGGGCCAAGGGACTCGGCGACGAGTCAGGCTACCCACGCGTCGCCGCGAGCTTCGGCGGCGGCGGAACGCCGCAGTCGTACATGGGAACATTTCCCGCGTTCCTCGCCGCCTGGGGGCCGATCGACTTCGGCCTGGGCTCGGGCCAGGGCGTCAAGTGTTATCACTCGGAACACTTGTACGGCGAGTTCTGGCACCGCGCCTTCATCGTCAGCGCCGACACACCTCTGTGCAATTACCTGATCTCGTGCGGCTCGAACATCGAAGCGTCGGGCGGCGTCGTCGGCATCTGGCGCCACGCCAAGGCGCGCGTGCGCGGCATGAAGCGCGTGCAGGTCGAGCCGCACCTGTCGGTCACCGGCGCGTGCTCTGCCCAATGGGTGCCGATCAAGCCCAAGACCGACGCCGCTTTCCTCTACGCGCTGATCCACGTGATGTTGCACGAGGCGCCGCGCGAGAAGCTCGACCTGCCGTTTCTCGCCACGCGCACGGCATCGCCCTACCTCGTCGGCCCGCACGGCTACTACCTGCGCCACCCCGCAACGCGCAAGCCCCTGGTGTGGGACCAGACGAGCGCCTGTGCGCGCGAGCACGATGGCGCTGCATTGCACGAAGCGCTCGAAGGCAGCTATGCGGTGAACGCCATCGAGATCGGCGCCGACGACGAAGTGTTGGCCGAGGGCCTGCTGCAGGGCACGACGGGATTCACCTGTCTGGTCGAGCACATGCGCGCCTATTCGCCCGAATGGGCGCAAGCGATTTGCGACGTGCCTGCCGCGCACATGCGGAAAATCGCCAACGAGTATCTCGACCACGCGTGCGTCGGCGAGACGATCACCATCGACGGCCAGTCGATGCCCTTCCGTCCGGTCGCCGTGACGCTGGGCAAGACGGTGAACAACGGCTGGGGCGGCTTCGAGTGCTGCTGGGCGCGCACGCTGCTTGCCACGCTCGTGGGCGCGCTCGAGGTTCCCGGCGGTACTCTGGGCACGACGGTGCGGCTGAACCGGCCGATGTCGGAGCGGCTGGACAGCGTGAAAGCCGGTCCCGACGGATTCATGCACTACCCGCTCAATCCCACGGACAAGGCGCACTGGTCGGCGTCGCCCAACATCCGCAACGCGTATCGCACGCTCGTTCCGCTCGCCGCCGCACTTTTCGTGGATGTTCCTCGACGAGACGCCCAAGGGCCTGCCACGCGTCACGCCGCCCGACGTGTGGTTTGTCTACCGCACGAACCCGGCGATTTCGTTCTGGGACACGAAGTCGTTGGGCGAAAAGATGGCGCGCTTTCCGTTTGTCGTCGCGTTCGCCTACACGCTGGACGAAACCAACCACTTCGCCGACGTGCTGCTGCCCGACGCGACAGGCCTGGAGAGCCTGCAGCTGATTCGCATCGGCGGCACAAAGTATGTCGAGCAGTTCTGGGACCACCAAGGCTACGCGCTGCGTCAACCGGCGGTCGCCGTGCGCGGCGAAGCGCGCGACTTCACCGACATCGCGACCGAACTCGCGCAGCGCACCGGCCTCACCTCGAAATACAACGCTGCAATCAACAAGGGCGCCGCCGGCGTTCCGCTGAAAGGCGAACACGGCGACCATTCGCTCGACGTGCAGCAGAGCCACAGCCGCGATCAGATCTGGGACGCGGTGTGCCGCGCGGCGAGCGCCGAAGTGAGCGACGGCGCGCACGCGAACGGCCTGGCGTGGTGGAAGGAGCACGGTCTGGCAACCAAGCCGTTCGCGCGAAGCGACTGGTACTTGCTGCCCACGCTCATCCAACGCGGCTTGCGCTTCGAGTTGCCGTATCAGGAGCGACTGCTGCGCGTGGGCACGGAACTCGGCAGGCGCCTGCATGAACACGACATGCATTGGTGGGACGAGCAGCTCAAGGAGTACCAGGCGCTGCCGGTGTGGAAAGACTTCCCGGCGCTGTGGGAGGCCATCATCGGCCAGAGCGGCGCGCGCGCGCAGGACTACCCGTTCTGGCTGCTCACCGCGCGCAGCATGCAG
>JBEBHW010000036.1:0-12696 GCA_040081145.1 Burkholderiaceae bacterium | reverse complement strand
ATCGTCGACTTCGGCAGCGCGCTTCCCGCCGTGGGTGGCGACGTGCTCGACCTGCGCGACCTGCTCGTCGGCGAGCTCAAGGCGGGGCTGGGCCCGGGCAACCTCGAACTATTCCTCGATTTCGATACCACCTCGAGCGCAGGCTCCACGCTCATCCGTATCAGCGGTTCGGGCGGCTTCGCCGCAGGCACTTACGCCGCAGCTGCGGAAAGCCAGCGCATCGTCCTGGAAGGTGTCGATCTGCGCGCGCCTGCCGTATTCGGCCTGGGCTCGGCTGCGACTGACAACGACATCATCGCGCAGCTTTTGCAACGCGCAAAACTCGTCGTCGACGGTCCCTGAGCCGAGCCTCAGGCTGCGCCTTGCGCGCCAGGGCGTGGCTTAGACGCCGGCGCGCAGAAAACCCTGCTCGCGCAGCAAGGTCAGCACAGCGTCGGCACACGCGTCTGCCGACGCGGTGCCAGTGTCCAGGCGCAGCTCGGGGCGCTCGGGGGCCTCGTAGGGCGAGTCGATTCCCGTGAAGTTGCGCAGTTCGCCGCGCCGGGCCTTTCGGTACAGACCTTTCGGGTCGCGCTGCTCGGCCAGCGCCAAGGTCGCGTCGACGTGCACTTCGAGGAAACCGACGCCGCTGAGCAAGCGGCGCGCGGCGTCGCGTTCGCTGCGAAACGGCGAAATGAAAGCCGTCAGCACGATCAAGCCGGCATCCGCCATGAGCGCCGCGACCTCGGTGATGCGCCGGATGTTTTCGACACGGTCGACGTCGGTGAATCCGAGGTCCTTGTTCAGGCCGTGGCGCACGTTATCGCCATCGAGCAAGTAGGTGTGATGGCCGAGCGCAAACAGGTGGCGCTCGACGAGACCGGCGATCGTCGACTTGCCTGCGCCCGACAAGCCTGTGAACCAGATCACGCAGGACGTTTGCCCCTTCTGCTGAGATCGCACTTCGCGGTTCACGGGATGCGCTTGCCATTGCACGTGGTGCGATCGGGGTTGCGACGCGTCGCCCCGCTTGCCTGTGTCGGCGGGGCTGTGTGCGGCCAGCGGGCCGGCGCGCCGTGTCGTCACGCAAACTCCCGCTGCAGCCGCTCGATGCCGGCGTGGCCGCCCAGCCCGGCGATCAAGGGCTGCAGGTGCTTTTCGTAGTGGCGCCAGCGCTCGACACGCGCGCCATGCACCGGCTCGCGCACTTGCGCGGCGCTGGCCGTGCTGACGAAGCGGCTCGCGGAATGCGGCTGCGCGCAAGCGTCGTGCCACTCCAGCCCGACGGCGCTGACAATGCGCCGCGCCTGCGCTTCGAGGTCGGCGACCATGTCTTCGTAGCGGCAATGGCGCAGCACGTCCGGGAACACAGTCGACCACAGCTGCATGTAGCCATGATAGTTGCCATAGAAGTGCGCCAGATGCGTCAGGTCGTTCGCGTACCAATGGCCATCGAAGCCTTGCGTGAAGCACGACAGGCACACATCCAGCGGGTGGCGTTGCGTGTGCAGCACTGACGCGTCGGGAAACAGCAGGCGGATGAGCGGCATGAAGAGGAAGTTGCCCAGGCGCTTGTCGACTCGGCGAAACGGCTTCTCGCCGCGCATCTGGCGCGAGGTGGCGGCGAGATAGTCGCGCGCCGAGCGCGCCACTTTTGCCGCGTCGATGCCGGTGTAGTGGGCAAACGGACTGGCGGCTTTGCCGTCGGCCCCGCTCAACCACGCCGTTTCGACCTGGCTCAGCGCGTCGGATTCGTGGCACGTGGCGGTGCGCGGGTGGGCAGCGAGCACCTGTTCGAGCAAGGTCGAACCCGAGCGCGGCATGCCCACCACGAAAACGCAACCGGCGTCGCGCACTCCCATGCCCGAATGGCGCGCGAAAAATTCCGGCGTGAAGGTCCGGCGTGCCTGTGCCAGGCGCGCCTCGCGCAGCGCCGGCTCGTAGCGCTGCTCGACGCAGGCGTTGGACGCGCTGAAGTGCGCGAACGCGGCGTCGAACTCGCCGCGCGCGTCGAGCACGCGGCCGACGGCGTTGTGCAGCGGCCGCAATTTGCGCTTGCTCAAGCCCGGTTGGCGCGTCATGAACCGCATGCGATCGAGCTGCGCGTCGGCCACGCGGCCCGGCCGTGCGCGCGCCAACACCACATAAGCCGGCGCGTGTGCGGGGTCTGCGGACAGGGCCTGTTCGGCGTGATTGAGCGCTTCGTCGAGTTCGCCCAGATGCAGCGCGAGGGATGCGCACAACGTGAGGATTCGCGGGTCCGACGGTCGCAGCGCCAATGCGCAACGCAGGTTCGCAGCGGCGCCCTCCATGTCGACGGGGCCTCGCCAAAGTGCCAGGGCCAACAGGCACAGGGCTTCGGCGTCGTCGGGTCGATCGGCCAGCGACGTGCTCAACAGCTGGCGCGCTGCATCGGGGTCTTGCCGAGCCAGTGCGTCGCGGGCCGCCGCATGCGGACGCTGCGGCGATTGGGCAGAGGCGGGAAAGGCTGAGTCCGGCAAGTCAATCTCCGAGGGCGCCGTAGGTTGCTCGTGTTTGTTCAGTGCGCGGTCCAGTCTAGTTTCGACACCCGGCTGCACGAGCACGACGCAGCGTGCACATTGCGCGGAAGCGGGCGAAAAAAACCCCGCCTCGTGGGCGGGGTTGAGTACATCGTGTAGAACAGGACTGCGTTACCTGCAATCGAAGACAGGCCGCTGCGTTGGCAACGACCGGTTCCCGATCACGGGAGGAAGTCGCTTGCCAGCAACGTGCCCGTGAAGCCTTGCAGCAAGATCTCGGCTTCGACTACGGCGTCGTTATCGTTGTCGATCTGAACCAACGTATCGGTGCCGACCAGCTGGTACCGCACTTGACCGCCAGCGGCGTTGGTGAACGCCCCCGTTCCAAGGAAGCCGAAAGTCCCAGGGGCGAAGTCGCGCAGGTCGATCTTGTCCGTGCCGCTCACGAAGTCCATGATGATGTCGCGAGCGCCGGCACCGATACCTGTTTCTGTGACACCGTTGAAGTCGAAAGTGTCGGCTCCCGTGCCACCCGTCATCGTGTCGACGCCAGTTCCGCCCCTCAGGATGTCGGCGCCATTGCCGCCGAGCAAGGTGTCGTTGCCACCGTTGCCATTCAGGGTATCGACTCCGCCCAGGCCACTCAGCGTGTCGTTTCCGCCGCCGCCGTTCATGACGTTGCCCAGGCTGTTGCCGGTGCCGCTGAAGTTGCCGGCGCCGGTGAACGTGAGGTTCTCGACGCCCACACCATCGGCGTTGTTCATCAGGTAGCTGTTCAGCGTGGTCTGGATCAGGTCGGCCGTGCCCGCAGTGGCGCCCGCCGCCTCGACGACGACGTCGCCGGCGTTGTCAACGACATAGGTGTCGTTGCCGCCGCCGCCCACCATCTGGTCGGCGCCGGTGCCGCCGTTCAGGGTGTCCTGGCCGCCGTTCGTGCCGCCGATGAGGGTGTCGTTGTCGGCACCGCCATTGAGCGTGTCGCCGCCGGCGCCGCCGTCGAGCGTGTCGTTGCCGGCATCGCCGTTGAGGGTGTCAGCTGCTGCGTCCCCATTGAGCGTGTCGTTGCCGGCGCCGCCGTTGAGCGTGTCGGCATCGGCACCACCGTTGAGTCGGTCGTCCTCTGCATTGCCGTTCAGTGTGTCGGTTCCTGCGCCGCCGTTGATCAGGTCCTGCCCGGCGTTGCCGTTCAAGGTCTGGCTAGCACCGTTCGCGGCAATCAATCGGCCGGTTGCTGTCGCGACGACCGAGCTGAGTGTCGTGACGTTGCCCAGGCCGTCGGTGACCTCGACGTTCAGGCGCAGGGCTTGCCCAGCCGCCGCTTGACCATCCGTCGGCGTGAAGCTCGAATTGGCCGCGCTCAAGGTGGTGATGGAAGCAGCACCGTTGAACCACTGGAAGCGCATCGAAGCAATCCCGTTCGGATCGACGATTCCCGACGTGTCCGCCGTGACGGCGGTTCCCGCGGTCGGCGTCGTGTCGCTGATCCGTGCCACTCCCGTCGTCGGCACGTTCGCGCCAACCGAGATCGTCTGGTCGGTGAACGCGAGCCGCTCCACGCCGTGCAGCGTGTCGACGCCGTCGTCGATCGCGGCCACCGCAGGTGCCGTGTGCGCGACCGTCGTCACGCCAGCGACCGTCGTGATCGTGTACTCGGCGCGCGCGCCGCGGAACACGGCCGTGTCGGTATCGGGCACCGCGTCGGCGCCGGTCGTGACGATTTCGCGAACGATGTTCAGCCGGCCCGGGTTGATCAGGCCTTCGAGCATCGCCTGCTGCAGCGTCAGGCCGGGCCTGGCCAGGTCGTACGGTGCCGTGCCGGCAGCGTTCATCAAAAGCGCCTTCATCGATTCGGCGCGACCGGCCGGGCTCGCGCCTGCCGACTCGACGGCAATGCGCACGTTCAACCATGCGTCGCCGTGGATGATGTCGTCGCCGGCACGGCCTTCCATCAGGTCGCTGCCGTCACCGCCCAGGATGATGTCGCCGCCGCTCGTGGCGACGCCGGCAGTTTCCGTTCCGAACTGCGTGACGCCCGCACCCAGCAGTGCCTGCAGACCACCGATCAAGGAGATCTGCTCGGCACTGTTCAGGGCGTTGTTGAAGCCCGAGGTCGCGTCCACCGCAGCCATCTCGACGCCCGTGTTGTTCGTGCCGCGCAGGATGTCGTTGAACTTCCAGCCCGACAGGCCTTCCGTCATGTCGAAGCGGTCGCGCAGCGCGTCGATCGTCGGCGGCAACAGGCCGGTGAAGAACATGTCGGCGTCAGCGCCTGTCGTGTCGCCCTTGTAGGTGACCCAGTCGAAGCCGAGCATGCCCTCGTGGCGCTCGACACCGCCGTCGCTGACCATGATGTCGTCGCCCGACTCGCTGTCGTAGTCGTCGTTGCCGCTGCCGCCGATGATGACGTCGTTGCCCGACACGCGGCTCGCCTGGAACGGGTCGCCCATGTCGCCTTGCAGCAAGTCGGCCTGGCCGCCGCCTTCAATCCAGTCGTCGCCTTCATTGCCGAAGATCGTGTTCGTGCTGTCGCCGGCGAAGATGAAGTCGTCGCCGCGGCCGCCGAAGGTTTCTGACGGGTCGCTGCCACCGATCACGAAGTCGTCGCCGCCGCCGGCGAGGTTCAAGTCGCCCAGGCCCGCGCCGGAGCTGATGACGTCGTTGCCTTCGCCACCTTTGATGTTGTCGATGCCGTTCAGGTCCGTGAGGATGTCGTCGCCGTCGCCGCCGATCAGGAAGTCGTTGCCGTCGCCGCCTTCGAGGCGGTCGTTGCCAGCGTCGCCGTGCAGCGTGTCGTCGCCTTCGCTGGAGCGCATGCGGTCATCGCCGGCAGTGCCACCCATCACGATGTGCTCGACGCCGGTGTAGCGGACCGTGCCGTCGCCCATGCGGATGAAGCCCGCGGTGGACTCGTCCACAGTCGTGGTCAGGTCATCCGTGATCGGGCCGCTCGTCCCCATGCCGGCGAGTTCTGCGGTGAACGCGGGTGTCGAGAACACGTCACCCGGCAGGTGCTTCACACCAGGCAAGTTGCGCTCGATCAGCGCCGCAAACGAATTGCCTTCAAGTTCGGTGAGGAAGTTCAGGCCGGCGTTGCGCGACAGGTAGTACAGGCGGTCGCCGTCTTGCAGCATCTCGAGCTGCGTCTCGAACACGAAGTTGAACGTCGAGCCGAGCAGCCCGCCGAACACCATCTGCTTTTCCGCCAGGCCGCCGAGCCAGAAGTCGACGGTGTCCAGGCCACTCGTCGCTGCGGCGCTGTTCATGAACACGCCGCCATCGGAACCGTCAATGAGCAGCTGCGCGGCAGCGCGCTTGGCCGCCATGCCGACCGCACCGGTGATGCTGGCGTGAGTGCCGTAGGCCGCGACGAAGTTGACGAGCGACTCGCTGTGCTTCAGGTTCAGACCGAAGTCCACCCAGTTGTCGTAGGGTTTCAGCGCCGGGTTGCCCGCGTTGTTCGGGTCGCCCGGAATGTTGTTCGCGGTGTCTTCGTAGAACATGCGGCGCGCGACGTTCAGCGAGGGAACGCCGGTGTCGCGGGCGCGTGCCATGTTGAGCACCGCCAGGTCCAGCGGAAGGCCGACCAGGTTATTGCGCAGTGCGCCAGTCACGAATTCGTCGAGTTCGCTGCCGACTTGCTGCGTCATGCCGCGCACGATGTTGCCGGCGGCATCCATCGCGTTCGCGCCACTGGCGTCGAACATCACCGGGTTCAGGAACGCCTCAATCAGGCCGACCGGCGTGGACACACCGTTGATGTCGATGCGGTCCACAGTCTCGGTCAGCATCGAGTGGCCGAAGCGGTATACGACGTGCGCGAACTCGGCCATGATCGCCGGGTTGATGGCGGTCGAGTAACCGGCGAAGACGTTGACTTCGGGCTGCACCTTGCGTGCGAACTCTTCGAACACCAAGTGCTGGTACTGCATTTCAGTCACGAAACGCGCCGCCTGGAACAGGCGCTCGCCGTACCACTCGCCGGTGGCGCCGTTCTGCCATTCAGCGATGAACGCGCCATCGTCGCTCGCCAGGACTTCAGCCTTGATCGATTCGACCACTCGGTTGTGCTCGGCGTGGAAGATCGTGTGCACGGTCGTGAGGCCGATGTTCTCGTTGCCGCGGCCATCGCCGGTGATGAAGTGGCGATCCAGAAGTTCGCCGTCGTAGGTTCCTGCGGGCTGCGGGCCGACCGTGATCACGCCGTCGGTGTCGCGCTCCATCAACTGCGCCGGTGTCGCGCGGTTGCCGTCGTGGTCGCCCACCGGATTGGCGCTGTGTGCAATGTCGTCGAGGAAGGCGTGGCCGATGCGCGATGCGCCGGCGGTGCTGATCGGCGTTGTGAGATTGCCTTCGACGAACGAGCCGTTGGCCATGCGAAGCTGCGGCAGGCCGTTGGCGCCCGGGATGAACCTGCCATAAGCGTCGGTCAGGATCATAGGGATGTTCAGCAGGTCGGCGTCGGTCAGGTCGATGCCGAGCATTTCACGCGCCTGCGCCTTGACTTCGCCCCAGTTGCCGATGCCGCCGGTGGCGCCGTCGATCATGCGGCCCGTCGCAACCGTCGCATCGTCCGCGCCGTTGCGCTCGTACTCGCGCAGGAACACCTGGTGCGAGGGGTGCGACGTATAGGTCTGGTTCTGGTCGACGAACGGCGAGGTCTGATTCTTGTGCTCGTGCACGTCATCGGCGTTGCCCAGAATGCCATCCGGGCCGGGCAGGTTGCTGGCGCGCGTCAGCGCCATGAACTGCAGCGCCGGGTTCGTGATTTCGTCGCCGTCGCCCAGGATCCCGTTGGGACCGTGCGTGATCAGCGGATCGTCGGCCGCGAGCGGAATGATGACCGTGCCCGAGCCGCCTTTGTTGGTGAGGTCCAGGCCATGGTCGAAGAACTGGCCGAACAACGTGAACCATGAGTTGTACGGCGCCGAGAGGCCTACGTCGGTCGCGACGTTCGCGATGAACAGCGAGCCGGCGGGGACCGCTGGATCGTCCAGGGTTCCGGGAAGATTGTCCGGGCCGAGGTTCTGCGCCCGCCACGCGGCGACTGCGGCAGGGTTGGTCGCAGTCTGGTCGACGACCAGGTTGCTCGCGAGACGCGGCTGCGCGTCGAACACGAAGCCGTTGTTCTGCGTGTACGAGGTCTGTTGGCCGACGGCCTGGCCGCCGGGGCCGTCCGGATCGAAGGTCACGGTTCCGACGTTCGTCTTGAAAGCCGGCGGCAGCATGCGCGGAAACACTTGGTCGGCCGCGCCGAAGTTGAATTGCCCGGGAAGCACGTTGTTATACGTGCCGTCGATGCGCCGCAAGCCCTCGGGCAGCAGCGGGTTCGTGACGAGCTGGTCGAGTGGCACCGCTGGCAGGGCGACGCCCGGTAGCGTCGAGTCGTAGCCGGCGTTCTGCTCGGCCATCTTGATCTGCGCGAGGAAGAAATCCAAGTCAGACCTGATAAGTTTCAACATTTTTCTACTCCCGTGAACTGAGGTGGTTGGTGAGGGGCTGAATGCGTGAGGACGTCGATCCGCAATGCATGTATGAAGCAGTGGTGAAGTTCATGAATTGCCGGGTGTGACTTTCGGCGCTAAGAACGTCTTAAGCTATCCCAACTACTAGGGGGGTGGACACCCGCATTTGCAGTGGTCCCGGCAGAATCGGTGCGATAGAAATGGAATTAATGGATCTGCCATTTGGCATTCTGCATTTAGGTCAATTTGTAGTTATCATGTGTAATGCGACAAAGGCACGGCACAGAGATCGCGATGCACCCTCATGTCGGGTGGTGTCGCGCCAGGCGGTCTCGACAAATCGACGTGGTTTGACCCCGCCATCAGGTCAAACTGTGTCGAGAGTGAAAGTGCCGCCTTCGCCGCAGCGTCAGCGCAGTGCGTGGCCATGCAGCGCCACGCAAACAAGCGACGCGCGCGCGACCCGGCGCCGCCCTGCCGCGGCGCCTTCGGCGTCGTGCGACAGTACGGCTATCGGGTGCGAATCGCCGACGTGATCACGACGTTGGGCTTGGGTTCACATTCCGAAATCAGCCCGCTCGTACAAGTCGAGTTGGCGATCGCCGTCACGACGTCGATGCCCTCGCTGACGTGGCCGAACACGGCGTATCCGGCGCTGCTCGCGCTGGGGTCCAGGCCCGGGTTGTCGACCATGTTGATGAAGAACTGGGTGGTTGCCGAATCCAGCGCAGAGGTGCGCGCCATGGCGATCGTCCACTTCTTGTTCGAAAGCCCTTTGTTCACTTCGAGGGCGATCGGGGGTCGGGTGTTGATCTTGAGGCTGGGGACCATTCCGGTGGTGTAGGGCAGGTAGCCCCCACCTTGCACGACGAAGCCCGGGAGAACACGATGGAACACCGTGCCGTTGTAGAAGGAGCCGCCGACGTAGCTGAGGAAGTTGTTGACGGTCTGGGGCGTCAGAGTGGGATCGGCGGCCAGGGTCACGACAAAGGTTCCGTTCAGGCCGGCGCCGTCCGTCACGGTGAACGTGACTTGCGGAGGCAAGGCGACGCTGAAATTGCCGATGCCCAGGTTCGTGCCATCGCTGTCACGCTGCACGCTCACTTGGCTCGTGCCGACCGCGGCACCGGTGCATTGGTAGTACGCCGTCGTGGCGCTGCTGACCAGGGGCGCGGCCGAGCTGCGCACCAGGGTGCCGCACGCCGGCGACGTGACGGAGACGCCTTGGTCGAGGTCCGATCCGTTGAGCGTGACGGTGACGGTTTGCGTGTAATTCGTGACCGCCACGTTCGCCGAGCTCACGTTGGGCAGCGCTGCAGCGCCGCCCCCACCGCCGCCGCCGCAGGCCGTCGTCAAGGCGGCGGCAATCAGCGCGGCCAGCGAGGACAGCGATGCCGGCGCGAAAGTGCGTGTGTTAAGTTTGTGGTCAGACTGAGCCGCATTCCGGGTGGTGAATGTCATTGAGTTCCGCCTTCGCAGGTGAGTTCGAATCGATAGGCGAAATTTAGTGAAGTGCAGCTTCAGGCGCATTCCCGCACGCACGGGGCAAATGCGGGTGCGCCACACCGACCCCCCCGTATGCGGGCCGCTGCGAAGCCCAGTTGGGCGTGTATCCCCCTAGTTTGAAAGGCGTTTGCGCCTCGCCCGATCTTGCCTTGTTCATCCCCCTAGAAATAAGCTTCGGACAATGTTCAAGTGGGCGTGTTTTTGCGCGTCAACACTTCAGGGGGAATGAAAATGAAACTACTGAGGCCTTGGGTGGCTGGGGTTGGCTTGTGCCTGTCGGCGGGAACGGCGTCGGCGGTTGACGTTGTCGAGCTGGATTTCGAGACGTCGATTCACGAAGTCGCACTCGGGAACACTCTTCTCAGTGAAGGTGTGACGTTCGACTTCGGCCCGACTGCCGCGGTCGCGTATGGGAACGGTTTCACGTTTCCGGAATCCGTGCTCTTCAGCGGCGCCCCTTCGCCGTTTGGGACAACTGTCGGGACTCTCAGTACGCGTGTGATGAGTTCTGCGGGCGAGCATTCACCACCTCCCTTGACCGAGTCCTTCTCGGTCCTGCGCTATGGCGCAGGAATTGACTTGGCCACCTTGTCGTTTTCGTATTCGTCCGAACAAGTGACGAAGGTCGAGACATTCGACTTGAATGGCTCCTTCATTGCGGGAGCGTCGATTGAAATCGCACGCCAGTCCCAAACCGGTGGTTGCAGCAACCAGGTAGAGCACCGCTTCTGCAACTGGACTCAGGTGCAGGGGTTGGGCACGGGCACTGCGTATTCGCTGAAGTTTTACAACGACGCCGGCCTGACCACCGGCGGAGGCGGAGGCGCAAATGAGCCAACCCTCACCCTCTACGACAACATCCGCTTCCAATCGGCGCCAGTAATCCCCGAACCATCGACCTACGCCATGATGGCGCTCGGCCTGGCATGCATTGGCATGTTTCTGCGCCGCCGCAGGCAGTAGCTCAAGGCGCCGCGAACGCGGCGCGGTCAGGCTACTTCGTGCCGTAAAAACCCACGCCACCCGTTCGCGCGGCGTTCACGCCACCCATCAGGAGCTGCCGCGTGACTCCGTCGCTCATCAAAGACCAGATGGCGACGCCGCTGATCGTTTCGTTGGGCAGGGTGCAGAATGCCGCCCCGAAGGTGATCGACGCGTCAAACACGTTCTTGCCCGATGCGCGCGGGGTGAGCGTTCCCGCAAGCGTGCAGCCTTCCAGATCGGCGCTCAAGGCACCGCCCGCGGCCACGCTCAGCGAGCCGCTCGATCCGTCATTCGCGATCAGCGCCCACGACCCGGCAATCGCGGCCAGGCTCGCGGCTGCGGTGTAGTCATAGGTCGCAGCGGCGACGCGGCTGCTGCTGAAAATCGTGTCGCCGGACGTAGCGTCGCTGAATGTCCCGCCGACGTTGTTGTCTGTCGAAAAGGTCGAAGCCAGCGTGATGGCGCTGGACGAGCCAACCGCAAAGTCGACCCCGGCCGCAGCCGTGAAGGCTCCGGCGCTGTAGGTGCCTTGGCCCTGGATCAAGCCTTGCACAGCATCGATCGATGTCGCCGAGCCGGTGCCGTAGAAGGCCCAGAACACGTCGTTCTCGAGAACGAGAAGCTGCAGCGCGACGCCGCCTTCGAGTGTTCCTGAATACGCGCCTTCAGCCTTTGCCGGCGGGCCCGGCGGTGCGGACGAACCCCCACCACCGCAAGCCGCGAGCGCCGCGGCGAGCGCTGCGGGAGCGGCCCAGGCGAGTGTCTTGTCGAGTCGAATCGTCACCTTTTTCTCCCAGTGTTGAGCTTGAATCCCTGCCGGCCTAGCGCTCCCGGAACGCACTCTCGCGCACCGCGATCACCGGCTTCAGCAGGTAGGACAGGATGGTCTTGGAGCCGGTCACGATGTCCACCTGCGCCTGCATGCCAGACATGATGGGCAGCTTCTTGTCGAGGTTCTCGAACATCGTGCGATCGGTCTGGACACGCACGGTGAAATACGACTCGCCGCGTTCGTTGGTGATCGCGTCCGGGCTGATCTGCACCACTTGGCCGGGCATGGCGCCGAACAGCGAGTAGTCGTAGGCGGTGAGCTTGACGCGTGCCGTCTGGCCGACGAGCACGAAGCCGATGTCCTTGGGGTTGATCATCGCCTCGACGATCAGCGGGTCATCGGCCGGAACGAGTTCGACGAGCGGCTCGCCGGGTTTCGCGACGCCGCCGACGGTGTTGACGAAGACCCGGTTCACGATGCCGCGCACCGGCGCCTTGAGTTCGGTGCGCTCGACGCGGTCTTCCAGCGCGGGAATGCCTTGCTCGAGCGCGCGCAGGTCGGTCGTCGCGCGGTTCAGTTCTTCGCGCGCCTGAGTGCGGAACTGCCTTTGCACGCTGTTGGCGCGCGCACGCGCTTCGATGATCGCCTGCTCGGCGCGCGGGATCACGGCTTTGGCCGAGGCGAGGCGCCCTTCGCTTTCGGAGATCGTTCGGTCCAGGCGCACAAGTTCGATGCGCGGTTCCAGACCCTGGGCGACGAGCTTTTCCATGATCAGGCGTTCGTCCTTCGCGCCCGCGAGTGCGTGCTCGGCGGTGGACATCATGATTCGCGCTTCCTCCACCTCCTTGGTTCGCTGCTCGATCTGCGCGTCGAACATGACGCCTTGCATCCCTTGTTCGGCCTGCCGGCCTTCGAACGAGGCGAGTTCGACCCTGACGAACTCCGGGCTCTCGCGCCTCAGCTCCGCGGTGAACTTCGGCTCGGTGCCGTCGGCCTCGGCTTGCAGGCGCGCCCGGCGTGCCTGCAGAGCCAGCGTCTGCTGGCGGCGTGTTTCGAATTCGCCACCGGCCTGCGTGGGGCTCAGCGAGACAAGCAGCGTGCCGGCTTCGACGGACTGGCCTTGCACGACGTGAATGCCGCGCACCAGGCCGCCCTCCAGGCTTTGCATCAATTGCACGCGTGCCGACGGAATGACTTTGCCCATCGCCTGAGCCACGGTGTCGACTTCTGACAGGTGCGCCCAAACGACCAAGGCGGTGAACGTGGCGCCGATGGCGAACAGCAAGATGCTCGACGCACGACTGATTTCACCCAGCCGCGACGCTTGTGAAATGCTCTCGAAGTGGCGAGGTTTGCGCGCGGGCTTGGCCGCAGGCACGGCGCTTGGGGTCTCGGCGTTCGGCGAGTTCTTCATGATTGTTGCTCCTTGGTCGCGACCCCGCCCACCGTGGCGACGCGCATGACTTTGTCTTTCGGCCCTTGCGCAACGATC
>JBEBHW010000615.1:0-2949 GCA_040081145.1 Burkholderiaceae bacterium | reverse complement strand
CATGTCGCGCGTCGCCGGTTGTTTGTACAGTGCGGCGCGCCACTCGGTCGTGCCGAGAAAGGTATCGAGTGCGCGAGACTTGTCTGCGTCGATGCGCGAAGCGCTGGTCGCCGCTTGCCGGCTCAGTCCCGACACACTGACGAGAAACAGAACGTCCAGCGCCCTCGTCGCCGCGACGTTTTGCACCATGCTCCAGGTGCATTGCAGACCGTACGGGTCCAGAAAGAGCACACCGCGCGTCGACGCCCACGGTTGGCGGCTTAGAACCTCGGCAAGGTGTTCGCGCGCGTCGCCGTGCGTAATGTAGATGCGGTGACCCTCAGTGTGCGTGGCCTTCAGAACCTCGAGCGCTTTCACGTGCTTTCGGCGCGCCTCGATGAAGAAGTACTCGTCGAATGGCCTACTGACGTCAAGCGCGATGCTTGCGGAGCCATCAATAGTTTGCTTACCGTCTGCCCCGACTTTGATCGTGCACTTCCCGCTGCCCGCAAAAGTGTCGATGTAGACCAGCTTGAACTTTCCGCACAACGCCGTCGTGAAGAAGTTCAGGTATTCGCTCAGCACCTGTAGCTTCAGGGCGGTCCACCGCCCACCGAACTCATGGTTGCTCATCGGCTACACCTCCCCGTTTCTCTTTACTTTTGTCCGAGGCGAAGTACAAGGTCAGGCGACCTCGAACCTCAACGCATCGGCAAGGCAGCACGGCACCGCAAGAAGCCGCTTCTGTAGGTCGGCGCAGAGGAGGCGGAATACTTCGACGCCCCCCACGTACTTGAATCACGCTGATGCGGTGTGCGCCTGTGGGACGCTCTCCAGGTACACGGAGTCCGGGTCGAGGTCGATGCCCCCGGGCCAGCTCACCGTCCCGTGGTCGGCCTGAACCAGCGCAAAGAACCCCGGTTCACGAAGCCGTTCGAACACAGGGTAGGCCAGGTAGGGGCTGACGTCCATGCGGCGTTGCTCTCCATTGTTGAAATGCAGCAACAAGGCCTGGCTTTCGACCGGGGTGACAGCGATGACTCGCGGGTTCATGGTGCGCTACCTCTCACTTCAATGGGTCGATCGGGAATACGGGCTGGCCCTTGACGGCGAGCGACCAGTCAGCCATCAATTCATCGCGGTGAATCTCTATCCAGGCTTGCACCATCCGGGATTGCCGGCGGGGCAATTGGCCGTCGAGCGGCTCGCCGCTTTCGATGCCGAACACAGCTTCGTCGCCCGCGTACATTGCATGAATGTGTGGCAGGTGGTGCTGGCGAGTGTCCAACCAGTACAGGTAAATCAATACACCGTAGAAGCTGCTGATCAGGGGCATGGCCGACTCGGCTGGCTGCGTGCCCCCATTGTCGCGCCGGGGCAGCGTCAATCCAATACGTTGAACTTGGACTGCGTTGAACTTGGGTGAGCATCGCGGGCGGGCTCAGGCCACCACGTAGCTGAGCCGCCCGTCGGCCACTCGGATCGCGCCGGCGCTCTTCAGCCGATTGATGAGCGTTTGGACTTTCGCTGGCGCGGCGGTGCCGCCAATCTTCGACTGAATGTGGCGTTCCAGGGCGGGCAGGCTTGCTGGGCGATTCGTGCCCTGCAAGTCTTTCAGCACCTGGTCATAGATCGTCGCCAAGGCCTTCATGGCGGCAGACTTCACCGGCACAGGCTTGGCGAATGCTTGCGGCGCCTGCACCGTTGGCGTCGTCTTCTTCTTCGCAGCTCCCTGTGCCACCTTCTTGGCTACCGGCGCAGCAGCGGCCTTCGATGTCGCCTTTGCCAGCACCTTTTTGGGCGCTGCGACAGGTTTCTTCTTCACTGCGAGGTTGGTCGGCTTGGCACTCCTCGCCGGGGCGGCCTTCTTCGCTATCGGCAAAGGCCTGACCTTCGCCACCGCCGGCAAAGCGGCGACGCGCTTCACAGCGAACCGCAGCATCTGCGCGTGCTTGATCGCGGGGTCATAGCCCTTGTCCTTGGACAGCACCGTGAACTCGGCCTCAGGGTTCTTTGCCGCCAAGTGGCCCAGGTAGAACACCAGGTGAAAGTCGAGCGAGTTGGAGCCGGGTCGCGAAATCGGGATGAGCGTGACGCGTTCGCCGAGGGAGCCGAACCCCGGCAGCAGTTTCAATTGCTGAGGGGCATAGAAGATCCAGGCCCTTCCCGAAGCACCCATCCAGGCGGCCACTTCGGCGGCGCTGGGCTGAACGTTCTCGAGGTCGACGAGCAGGTGCATGGCAGCTCAGGCAACCTCGGCCACCAGCGCGTCGGCGAGGCGGGATTGGGTCTCTCGGGCTTGCGTGAGCCGCTGGCGCAGATCGGCGCAGAGGCCGCGGAGTTCTTCGACGCGGGCGACGATGCGGTGTTGCTCGGGGAGTGGTGGCAATGGAAACGGACAGTGACGCAACTGCGTCATGTTGATCGATGCGAGATTGGTCGTTTGCTTTGCCGAAGCTGCGAAGTACGCTCTCGCATCTGCCGAATTCAGGTAAAGCTGGCCCCATTGGGGAAGCCACTGGGCAGTGCGGCCTCTCGCTCTGAAGACATGGTTCTGGTGAAGGCACATGGCGATTTCGCCGTTCCAGATGCACGTGCGTCCTACCTTGTCCCAATCGCCACCCTCCGTAGTGAGCAGGTCGCCGGCCTTCAATTGGAATCGAGGCAATTCCGACGCGGCGATTTCGACGGTTTTCACCTCAAGGGTCAGATTCAGTTTCCCGCGCTGGACGTTGGCAACTCGTAGGTACGGAAGGCTCAGCGGATTCAATAGCGTGCCCTTGCGGCCCAGCGTTACACCACCAGAAATGTCGGCAACGTCGCCGAACCGCGCCCATGCCCACGAGCCCGGTAATACGAACGGAACATCCCCTTCATCAAGGGGTGCAACCGCAGCCTGACCACGCTTTGCTACCACTGGCGACGCCTCAGCGAAATGTTCCAGCAGGTCACTGCCGCTGCCTTCCATCG
>JBEBHW010000614.1:0-2962 GCA_040081145.1 Burkholderiaceae bacterium | reverse complement strand
GGCTCACCGCTGTTGCGCCGTAGACAACGGCGCAGACCACGCCCAGACCAATCAAAGTCTGAATGGCGAGCCACCAGGACAGCCGGCGCCCCAGCGACATTGCGGAGCGATGGCTCAAGGCCGGCGATCCTCGAGCACGTATCCCATGCCGCGCACCGTGTGCAGCAGCTCTCGCTCGAACGGCACGTCGAGCTTGCTTCGCAGCCGCCGGATGGCCACTTCGACGACATTGGTCTCGCTGTCGAAGTTCATGTCCCAGACCTGGGCCGCGAGTTCGGTGCGCGAAAGCACTTCGCCCTGGCGCCGCAACAGCAGCGACAACAGCTTGAACTCTTTCGCGGTCAAGTCGAGCCGCTGCCCTGCACGCGTGGTCTTGCGGCGAAGCAAGTCCATCTCCAGGTCGGCCAGGAACAGCACGGTCGGTTCAGTCGAGGTGTGGCGGGCCGGTATGGCTCTGCGCAGCAGGACCTGGATACGCGCCGTCAGTTCGGAGAACGCAAAGGGCTTGGTCAGGTAATCGTCGGCGCCCCCCTGCAGGCCACGCACCCGGTCTTCGACAGAGGCGCGGGCGGTCAGCATCAACACGGGGGTCTGTTTGCTTTGGCGCAGCGCAGCGAGCAGGCTGAGACCGTCAATCCCGGGGAGCATGCCGTCGAGCACCAGGAGGTCGTACTCGCCCTCCATTGCCAAGTGCAGTCCGTCCACGCCGTTGTGGGCCAGATCGACGACGTAGCCTTCTTCCGTCAGGCCCTTGCGCAGGTACTCGGCGAGCTTGACTTCGTCTTCGATCACAAGGAGTTTCATGGACATCATTGTTCCTCAACACCACGCGCCGCTGAACGACGAACTTGTCACCGCCTGGACAGCGTCTTGTCGATGACCGCTTCCTACAGTCTCCTTCATGCCACGCGGCATACCCCAGGCAGGTCGCTGGGGGCTCGATCGGAAACAAGGAGCAATGCAATGAGTATTCGAAATACCATCATCACATCAGCCTGCGCTGCCATGCTCGCGATGCCGGGCATGTCGTTCGGCAATTCGGAGTGGCACCGAGTGAATGGCGAAGTCGGGGACATATTTCACCCGGAATTCTTCAAAAGCACGAAGACGCGTACCGGCGTACAGGCGGAACTCGACGCGGCGCGCAAAGATGGATCGCTCTGGTACCTGATGCGCGGCTACGAGGTTCCGATCAAGAGTACGGGGACGGGCAGAGCCCGCGAAGAGGTTCGCAAAGACGTGCTCCGCATGAACGTCGAACAACGCAGGATCGAACTGCTTGGCGGGCCCTGATTCATGGCGCAGGCCGGCAATGGTCTGCACCGAATTGCCGGCCGATTGAGCGTGGCGCGGATCAACGGCGTTTGGCGACGACCAACGGGACGCCACTGGGTTGCGCGTTCACACGGGCACCAATGACCGAGGCCGCTTCCCGACCGGACTCAGCAAGGCGCTTTGCCCGGCTCATGGGAATGCCCGAGGCATTTGCGGCATCGCCCGCTGCGGCCGTTGCAGGCATGGGGTCTAGCAACCTTTTCGCGACGCTCATGGGCACGCCAGTTGGCGTCTCGCCCGTGACGGCAGGTGCGGAATGCGCTGGCATTGCCGAGAAGAGCCAGAGAGAGATGACGGTGAGAAGGGTTTTCATAGAGAGGTCCAGGGGTTGATTGCCGAACGCCACGGCACGGATCTTCGAAGGGCGTATGCGCACTGTAGAAATCGGCAACCAATCAAACACGGACACTCGCATTACATATTTGTAATTTGCTTGCATGGCATGCAGGACGAGGTCGGTGATCTCATGCTCGAACCGAGATGTCCGCGAAAGATCAACCGACACTTCACGAAGTTACGAAGCTCAATTCAGAGCCCGCCGGAGCTTCGCGCGAGCACCAAAGGTGAGAAGGTAGTGGCGATGACGATGGCTGGGGAGTCGATGGTGCCCTTCGCGCCGGCGCTGCCATGGATCGGAGCGGGTGCAAGGGGTTGACGGCAAGGGTTCCGGCGAGACGATGGTTACTCGACATTCATCGACCTCACCAAGGAGCCATGCAATGGAAAGTTCAGTTCAACACGCGCCGACGAACGGCCAAGTGCGCCCGGTCGCGATTGCGCAGGGCGGTGCACTCACTGTACCGACGTTGTTGGGTCGCGCGGCACCGCGTATTCCGGTGGCGGGTCGCATCCGCGCCGGCATCAAGGTGCTGACCCGACGCGCCGCCGAGAACGAACTTGTGCGTTCGATCTACGAGCGCGGGGTGGAACAGGGCAAGAGTTTCGACACGATCGAGCGCGAGATTGCCGATGCGGCGCCGGGCCTGAAGAACCCGCTGACGCCGAAGAACGTCCCTTACTTCACCGTGCGCGGCGAGGACTTCCCAAACCCCGAAATCGCCCGCCAGATCACGGAGCTGTTTGCCGAAGGCCGTGGCGACGGGGTGAAGCGCCTGTACCGCTTCCCGGTCGTGTTCCCGGCCGACGCGTGGCAGTCGGTGATGCCGCACGAACTGGTGGCGTGGACGGCAAACGAACGGCGCTTCTGGTCGGAGTATTCCGAGGACGGCCAGACGCGCCATTGCATGACGCACGCGCCCGTTCCCGTGGACAGCGGCACGCGCCGCGCGATCCGCGTCTGGGGTGGCCGCAAGACGGTACCGCGCACCGACAACAGCGGCTTGTGCGATCCGGAGTCCTGCCGCGAGTACCAGGAGCGCAAGTGCAACCTGTCGGGCCGGTTCATCTTCTTCATCCCTGGCATCAAGTCGATCAGCGCTTTCGAGTTGCCGACGAACAGCTTCTACGCGATGAATGGCGCGATCCAGAAATTCCAGACGATCGGCTTCATGCGCGGCGGGCGCATCTCGGGCTTCCTGGACGGCAAGCAGACGCCGTTCTACATCACCAAGCGGCTCGTCGACGTGCCGCGGATCGACGAAGAAGGCCGGCCCGTGCGCACGCCGCA
>JBEBHW010000613.1:0-2963 GCA_040081145.1 Burkholderiaceae bacterium | reverse complement strand
CCTGAACGACACGCACCCTGCCATCGGCGTCGCCGAACTGATGCGCTTGCTCTGCGACGAACACGGCCTCGCGTGGGAGCCGGCGTGGGCGATGTGCCAGCGCATCTTCTCGTACACGAACCACACGCTGATGCCCGAGGCGCTCGAGACCTGGCCGGTGGGCCTGATCCAGCATGTGTTGCCGCGCCATCTCGAAATCATTTTCCGCATCAATCAGGAGATGCTCGACTACGCCGCGGCGCAGCGCCCCGGCGACCCGGGGCTGTTGTCGCGAATTTCACTGATCGACGAGAACGGCGAGCGGCGCGTGCGCATGGCGCACCTGTCGGTCGTGGGCAGCCACAAGGTGAACGGCGTGTCGGCGCTGCACTCCGAGTTGCTGGTAAAAACAATTTTTTCCGATTTCGCGAGCCTGTGGCCTGAGCGTTTTGTCAACATGACGAATGGCGTCACGCCGCGGCGCTGGCTCGCGCAGGCGAATCCGGGGCTCGCCGGCTTGCTGGACCGCACCCTCGGCACCGGCTGGCGGCTCGACCTCGACCAACTCAAACGCTTGAAAGAAAACCAGGGCAGCGGCGATTTTCGCGACGAGTTCCTGCGCATCAAACGCGCCAACAAACTGCGCCTGGCCGAGCACGTGCAGCGCACCACCGGCGTGCTGCTCGACCCGCAAAGCCTCTTCGACGTGCAGGTCAAGCGAATCCACGAGTACAAGCGCCAGTTGCTCAACGTGCTGCACGTCGTGACGCGTTACCAGGCGATTCTGGCGAATCCGAACGCGCAGTGGGTGGCTCGCAGCATCGTCTTCGCCGGCAAGGCGGCGTCGAGCTATCACATGGCCAAGACCATCATCCGGCTGATCCACGACGTGGGCCAGGTTGTGAACAACGACCCCCGCATCGCCGGGCGCTTGAAGGTCGCATTCATTCCGAACTACGGCGTTTCGGTGGCCGAAGTCATCATGCCCGGCGCGGACTTGTCGGAGCAGATTTCGACCGCGGGCACGGAGGCCTCGGGAACCGGTAACATGAAACTCGCGCTGAACGGCGCGCTCACGATTGGCACCGACGACGGCGCGAACATCGAGATTCGCCAGAACGTGGGCGACGACAACATCTTCATCTTCGGCCTGCGCACTCCCGAAGTCGCGGCGCTGCGCAGGACCGGCTACCAGCCGATGCGCCTCTACGAGAACAACCCGACGCTGAAGGCGGTGCTCGACGCGATCGGCAGTGGCGGATTCAGCCCCGACGAGCCCACGCGTTACCGAGGTCTTGTCGACTCGCTGCTGTGGGGCGGCGACCATTACCTGTTGCTTGCCGACTATGACGCCTATGTGCACACCCAAAACCGCGTCGACGAGCTGTTCCGCACGCCGGCACAGTGGGCGGCACGCGCGATCGCCAACGTTGCAGGGATGGGCAGCTTCTCGTCGGACCGGACGATTCGGGAGTACGCGCGGCAGATCTGGAACGTCGAGCCGCTCGGCCGCTGAATCGAGGCGGGCTCGAGACGAGCGTGAGCAAACACGGCGCGCTCACCCAAGGCAGACCCTGGCCGCTGGGTGCGACTAACGACGCCCACGGCGTCAATTTCGCGGTGGTCTCGGCGCACGCCCGCGCCATCGACCTGTGCCTTTTCGACGCCGACGGGAAGACTGAGCTGTCGCGCGCGCCCCTGCCCGGCCACAGCCACGATGTCTGGCACGGGCACCTCGAAGGCGCGGCCCCCGGTTTGATCTACGGACTGCGCGCGCACGGGCCGTGGCGCCTGGAACGCGGCCAGCGTTTCAACCCGCACAAGCTGTTGCTCGACCCGTACGCCCGGGAGATCGTCGGAAACTTCGAGTGGCGCGACGAGCACTTCGGCGCCGACCCGCACCACGCACACCACGCCGATCCGCGCGACAACGCGGCGTTCGCGTTGAAGACGCGGGTCGTTGCCGACGTCTACGACTGGGGCGACGACGCGCCTCCGCGCACGCCGCTGGCCGACACGGTGCTCTACGAACTTCACGTCAAGGGCTTCAGCCAGTTGCACAACGGGGTTCCCGAGGCACTGCGCGGCAGCTACGCGGGCCTGGCCAGCGACGCTGCGATCGAGCACCTGAAACGCCTGGGCGTCACGGCGGTCAATTTGCTGCCCGTGCAAATGCACCTGGACGAGCAGCGCTTGACCCGCCAGGGCCTGTCCAACTACTGGGGCTACAACACGCTCGGTTTCTTCTGCGTCGAGCCGCGCCTGGCCAGCGGGGCCCTGGGCCTGAGCCCACGCGACGAGTTCCGCGCGATGGTGAAACGCCTGCACCAGGCGGGCATCGAGGTGATCCTCGACGTCGTCTACAACCACACCGCGGAGAGCGACGAGCTCGGCCCGACCCTGAACTTTCGCGGCCTGGACAACGCGCTCTACTACCGACTGCAAAGCCATCACCGATCGCATTACGAGAACCACACCGGCTGCGGCAATACGCTGGACTTGCGCCAGCCGCGCGTATTGCAGCTCGTGATGGACAGCTTGCGCTACTGGGCCGGCGAGATGCACGTCGACGGCTTTCGCTTCGACCTGGCGACGGTGTTGGGCCGCGGCGACCATGGCTTCGACAAGCGTGCGCACTTCTTCGCCGCAGTCGCGCAAGACCCGCTGTTGTCTACGCTGAAAATGATCGCCGAGCCATGGGACGTCGGGCCGGGCGGATACCAGCTCGGTGGCTTCCCGCCAGGCTGGCTCGAGTGGAACGACCACTTTCGCGACACGATGCGCAGCTTCTGGGTCGAGCACGGCAGCCAACGCGGCGAATTTGCCCAGCGTCTGTGCGCCTCGTCCAGCACGTTCCAGCCGCAGGGCCGCGCGCCGGCGGAGTCGGTGAACTATGTCGTTTCGCACGACGGCTTCACGCTGCGTGACCTCGTGAGCTATGGCCAAAAACACAATCTGGCCAACGGCGAAAGCAACCGCGACGG
>JBEBHW010000612.1:0-2974 GCA_040081145.1 Burkholderiaceae bacterium | reverse complement strand
GCGGCTTCCGGCTTCGACGCTGTAGATAGCGCATTGATGCGCGAGGACGCGCTGAAGCTCAACACAGACACGCTCTTCGTCAAGCTCTACTCGTACACGCGCGACATTCTTTCTCCGATCGTCTTCGTACTCACAATCGAAGCCCTGTTCCGTCGAGGCGGCCAAGGTTCAACGCGCGCCCTCTGGATAGCCTTCCTGGCCGCCGCGATTTTCATCGCCCTCTGGTCCGGGCAGAAGGCGACGATCGTCAACTATCTCCTCGCGGCCGGAATTTTTGTCGCCCGCGATGCGCGGCAGCTGCTGCGCTGGCTGCTGATTGGCGCACCAGTAATCGCGGTGTTGACGTTCGCGATGTTTGCTGTCACTTACCCGGGGATTTTTTCCGGAATGGACTCGACCCAGGCTCTTTCAAACGTCATGGAAGGGCTGGTGCACCGAATATACACTGGGCCGTTCGAGGTCAGCGTGGCGTACGTTGATGCAATCGACAACCAAGGGCTGATCGGGCCACGAGACGCGGTGCCCTACCTGGGACCACTGTTCCGTCCAGGGCAGACGCTGGAAAACCTGATTGGAGTCGAGTATTTCTACAGTAGCATTGACTCAATTAGCGCAAACGCATTTTGCTATGCGTACGCATATGTGGTCGGGGGCCTGCCATCCTGCTTTCTGTCTGGCATCTTGACGATCGTAGTGCTCGACCGTTCGGTGCACCTGGCGCGCCGCGGTGGCAGCATTTTCATCGCGCGGGCTTTCCAGGCCATGATTTCCTACCGTTTGCTTGATCTGCTTAACAGCAATTTCTACAGTCACCTGATTAGCGTAGTGCAACTGGCGTTTGTGGCCTGGGTTCTGGCACGGGCCGACTTCGGGCGAACGTCTCGGCGGGCCCGAGTAGCATCTGTCCCGAATACGGTATGACGGCTTCTTGGCCGGGAAGTAGTGCCGCATCCGGCAGCAGGCTGGTTGTGGGCGGACGCCGCGGCGGTATCTGGATTGGCACGGCGGCGCTGCTGTCTGCCGTCGGTTCGCTAATCGCGCAACTTGCCTTCGAGCGCGCGCTGGGTGTTGACGGTTTCGCGCTTTGGGCGTACTTGCTATCACTCATCGGCCTGCTCATCCCGGTGGCTTGCATGGGGTCGAATCACTTCGTGCTGTCTGAGTTTTATGCCGGCCGGCTCGACACGCGCGGCGATGCGCACCGCGTACTCGCATACTTCGGCGTTTTCACGGCGTTCGCACTGGTGACATTTCTGGCGCTGAACCTTAGGGGAGCGAGGTCGCTCGGACTCGGGTCGTTGTGGGTGGCAGGACTGCTCTTCGTGGCCCATGTCCCCGTCAGCTTGGTGTACTCCATTTTTCTGGCGCGAGCGCAGACGCGGTGGGTAGCCTTGTGGCCGCTGGCGCAGGTGTTGATGCGCACAGCGGTCGGTTGCTTGGCAATCCTGGTAGCCTGGAACTACGAAACCGCGATACTCGCCTGGACGCTGGCCTGCCTCACTCTGGCTTCGGTGGCCACGCTACAGGTCTGGCCCTCGTGGCGATCGCGCCTAGGTCGATCGGCTTCAGCGGGAGCATCAAGTTGGCGTCGAATGTTGGTACCTGGCATCGGCTTCGGTCTCAGCGATCTCTTTGAAGCCCTCGATCTCAAGCTCCTGGTGCCGCTGGCTGCGTTACTTTTTGCCGCAGTCGAGACGGCGGCCGCCGGCTTGGCAGTCGTCGTGTTGTCGGCTGCGTTCTTCTTCCCGCACGTGCTCATCTCACGCATCCTTTTGCCGGCCATCCACCGTTCGGCAGAGCAAAGCGACCGTATGGCCGTACGCGCCCTTTTCTTGCGCCTGTGCGCGTGGTCACTTGCGGTTCTGTTACCCGCCAGCGCACTGACTTACGTCTACGGCTACCAGCTGATAGCGTTTGCAGTGAAGGGCAACTACGCCTCGCAGGCTGGTGCGCTTTCATGTCTGGCCTTCTGTCTGGCACCGATGTGCATCTCACAGCTTGCCGCGGCACCGCACATGGAGCGCAAGCGCACTTGGCAATTGTTGCGTTGGCGCGCTGAGGCGGTGGTCTTGTTCGTGCTTCTGACAATGACCTGGCGTGCGGCCGGCCTCACCGCACTCCTGTTGTCGTTCGCGCTCGGTCGCGTTTGGCTTTGCGTCCGGGTGCTCTCCGGACTCAGATTGCGAGCGAACTGGTCATGACCACAACCGTGCGCACGCTACTACGCCATGCTCTAGCAGCCGTGATGCTGGTCGGCTGCGGGGGCGATCACCCCCGTCAAGCGTCTCCACCGCCGACCTCAGCGTCCCACCTACTGGCCGCACTGCCGAACGACGGAGCGAGCAGTGGAGTGCAGCTATTCCCAGCTGCTGGTGACGATTCTTCGTGGTCGGTTTGGCGCCGCTGGCCGGACGGCGAGGTCATGGTGTACATGCGTGACGACACGACGACGTTTCGCCCGCGCAACTTTCCAGACGGGGCGCAGACCATGCCGCTTCGCATCTTGGAGTCGGAGGGTGCGCTGTACCTGTTCGGGTACGACACCGTGCGCAACATTCCATCAGGTCGGGATCCGAATCTGGTGCGCGAGGGCATCGATATCTACCGCTTCGATCCTGTCAGCGATGCAGCACCTGTACGTGTAGCCGAAGGACTTGCGCTAGGCGGCTTGGACAACCTGATCCACGCTCGTGTGCAGGGCGAGGTGATCACCGCCTGCGCAGTGGACCGCTGCTTCACTCTGGTGCCGGGCATCTCCCCGGCGACATGGGATGCCACGGCGATTTCTGGAAGCGAATTCGTGGATGTGCAATTCGAAGGCGATGAGGCCTGGGCGCTGCTGCGGTCGAAGGTCGACCGTATTACCGGCAACCCCTTGCCTGGTGCGCCGAACTACCTGGTCGGTCGGCTCAGCGCCACGATCTCGTCAGTCCAGGCCCTACCCGAAGACTGCGTGCCGCATGCCTTGCTCGTC
>JBEBHW010000611.1:0-2981 GCA_040081145.1 Burkholderiaceae bacterium | reverse complement strand
GGGTGCGCTACTCCTTGCACAGCCGATTCGATGGCATGCACCACGGCGTTGTCGCTGCGGTCGAATGCGCCGGGAGCTTGTTCGTGCTTGCCAAGGGCTGCGGGCGCGTCTTGCGCGTGTCGATCGCGGATGCTGAGCGGAGCCTGCAAGCATGAGCACTGTGCCTATTCTCGAGCTGCGCAAGGCGACCAAAAAATACGCCGGCGTTCCGGCCATCGAAGACGTCGACTTCGCGCTGCTGCCCGGCGAAATCCACGCCATCGTCGGCGAGAACGGCGCAGGCAAGTCGACGCTCACGAAGGTGATGGCGGGCGTCGTCACGCTCAGTTCGGGGCAGATGCTCATCGAAGGCATCGAGGTGAACCCGAAGACACCGAACGACGCGCGCGTCCTCGGCGTGGCGATGGTGTTTCAGGAGACCAGCCTGGTGCCGACGATGACGGTCGCGCAGAACCTGTTCCTCGGCCAGGAGAAGTACTTCAACCGCCTGCGCGGCATCTACATCGCGGCACAGCAGTTCATGCAGTCGCTGCAGTTCGATGTGGACCCCACCGCGGTGGTGAGCCTGCTCGGCGCAGCGAAAAAGCAGATGGTCGAGATCGCGCGCGCTGTATTGCACAACGCCAAAGTCATCATCTTCGACGAACCCACGGCGAGCCTGACGCCCGAAGAGAAGAAGTATTTCTTCGACCTGGTGCTGAACCTGAAGGCGCGCGGCGTTTCCGTGATCTTCATTTCGCACGCGCTGGAAGAAGCGCTGTTCGTCTCGGACCGCATCACGATTCTGCGCGACGGCAAACACGTCGTCACCGATCAAAAGGTCAACTTCGACCGGGCGCGCATCGTGCAGGCGATGGTCGGGCGCGACCTGTCGCAAACGCTTTACGGGCAGCGCAAGACCACGGTTCGCGCCCAGGGCAAGCGCGTGCTTTCGGTGCAGAACCTGCGCATGGCGGCGATGGTGAAGAACAACTCGCTGTCGGTTTTTGCCGGGCAGATCACGGGCGTGTTCGGCCTCGTCGGCTCGGGCCGAACCGAGACCTTCAAGGTGGTGGCCGGTGTCATCAAGCGCGACTTCATGCATGGCGGCGAAGTGCTGCTCAACGACAAGCCGGTGCGCTACTTCGTACCGGCTTCGGCGGTGCGTGACGGCATCGTCTACGTCACGGAAGATCGCAAGATCGAAGGCTTCTTCGAGACCCAGTCGATCGCCGGCAATGTCTACCTGGGGCTGCTTGCCAAGCTGCGCGGGCTGCGCACGCTCACGTCGCGCAAAGAGGCTGCCGACGTGGGGACGCACTGGATCAAGCGCTTGAACATCCGGGCCATCGGGCAGGACGTGAAGGCGATCGAGCTGTCGGGCGGGAATCAGCAGAAGGTGGTGATCGCGAAGTCGCTCGTGCAAGAGCCCGAGCTGATCATCTTCGACGAGCCGACGCGCGGTGTGGACGTGGGCGCGATCACGGAAATCCACCAGCTCATCAATCGCCTGGCCGACGAAGGCAAGGCGGTCGTCGTGATTTCGTCGTACCTGCCGGAGGTGATGGCGCTGTCGGACCGCATCCTGGTGCAGCGCATGGGCAAGGTCGTCGAGGAATATTCTGCGCTCGAGGCGACCGAAGAAAAAATCATGTACGCAGCGATCCACTAGGCCTTTGCCATGAATGCCGCCGCGCCGCAGGCCAAAGCTCCCATCGACTTCTACTTCGATTTCATCTCGGGCTACGGCTATTTCGCAAGCCTTCGCATCGATCAAATCGCGGCGCGTTACGGGCGCGGCGTGAACTGGAACATCACGCTGCTCGGCGTGATGGTGATGAAAGTGATGGGCCTCAAGCCCCTGCTGGAAACGCCGCTGAAAAGCGACTACGTGCTGCGCGACGCGGCGCGCTACACGCGCCAGCACGGATTGAAGCTGGCGCGCCAGGTGAGCGACCCCATGATGGACCCGCGCCCCGCAGCGCGCGCGTTCTGCTGGGTGAAGCGCCACCACCCTACACTCAGCGGCGCGTTTGCGCACGCCGTGTTCGATCGCTACTGGCGACTCGGCTGCGACCTGTCGCTGCCCGACGAGCTGCTCAGCCTGGCCGCGCCACTCGGCCTGGACGCCACGGCACTGCAGCAGGGATTCGAAGGCGAAGAATCGCGCACCGACCTAAGAGATTCGGTCGCCGCTGCGATTGCGCTGGGCGTGTTCGGTTCGCCTTTTGTGATCGTCGATGGTGAGCCGTTCTGGGGCTCGGACCGGCTCGAGATGCTCGACGATTGGTTAGAGCGCGGCGGTTGGTGATTCCCCGCGCCGGCGCTTCGCAGCAAACCAGAGATGAAACGAGCCGCGTGGCGATCAGCGAGGCGGAGCCATTGACATGCAAGCCAGTCCCCCCGAAATGAAACCCGGCGCGCGCGCGCTGCCTCTCACCGGCGTCACCGTGATCGACCTGTCGCGCGTCGTCGCCGGCCCGTATTGCACGATGATGCTCGCCGACCTCGGCGCCACCGTGATCAAGGTCGAACATCCCAGCGACCCGGACTACGTTCGCGACTTTCCGCCGCACGTCGGCGCTGCGGGCGAGGAACGCGGCAGCGCTTACTTTGCCCAGTACAACCGCCACAAGCTCGGCGTGAGCCTGGACTTGAAGAATCCGCAAGGCAAGGCGCTGCTGCTCGAGATGATCCGCAAGGCCGATGTCTTCGTCGAGAACTTCCGGCCCGGCACGATGGACAAACTCGGCCTCGGCTACGCAACGCTGCAGGCGCAAAACCCGCGCCTGATCTACACGGCGGTCAGCGGTTACGGCCAAAGTGGCCCGAATTCGCCGCGGCCGTCGTACGACAGCACCGCGCAGGCCGCGGGCGGCCTGTGGTCGATGAACGGCAACGCCGGTGAGCCGCCGGTGCGCGTGGGCAGCATCATCGGCGATCTGGCGGCGTCGTTCTACGCGACGATAGGCACGCTCGCCGCGCTGCGCGAAGTTGAGCGC
>JBEBHW010000610.1:0-2994 GCA_040081145.1 Burkholderiaceae bacterium | reverse complement strand
CATCGCCAAACAATTCGTGCGCGACGTGCACCCGAGTCCCGCGGTGCGCATTGTTGCGGTGGCAAGCCGGAGCGCCGAGAACGCGGCCGCGTTTGCTGCGGCACACGGCGTACCGCGACACTGCGGCAGCTACGAAGCCTTGCTCGCCGACGCCGGAGTCGACGCGGTCTACATCCCGCTGCCCAACAGCCTGCACGCGCCGTGGGCGATTCGTGCGGCGCAGAGCGGCAAACACGTGCTGTGCGAAAAACCCCTCGCGCTGGGCCTGGGCGAAGCGCAGGCGATGTTCGACGCCGCGCAGGCCCAAGGCGTGATGCTGCTCGAGGCCTACCCCTATTACTTCCAGCCGCAGACCGGTGCGCTGCTCGAGTTGTTGCACAGCGGCGCGATCGGCACGGTCAAGGCGGTTCACACGAGTTTCGGCTTCACGCTGGCGAATCCCTTGAACAACATCCGCTTGAACCCCGGGTTGGGTGGCGGCGCGCTGCTCGACGCCGGAAGTTACCCGCTGAGTCTGATCCGCCTCGTGATGGGCGCGGCGCCGCGGCGCGTGCACGCCGACGCGGCGTGGGCCGAGAGCGGCGTCGACATCTCGATGAGCGCGACGCTGCACTATGCGGACGGCCGGCGTGCGCAACTGTCGTGTGCGATGGACACGGCGAATCACCGCCGCGCGACGATCGTCGGCACGAGCGGCACGATCGACACCGAATACCTGAACCACACGAGCACGCAGGCCGGCGGACACCCGTTCGGCTACCTGCCGAGCCAATTGCGCGTGCGCCGCGGTATCGCCAACACCATCCCGTTCGAGGACGTGCATTCGGGCGTGGGCAGTGGTTTTCGCTTTGCCGCCGAGGCGTTTGCCAAAGTGGTCGCCGAGCGCGATTTCGCCGCCATTCAGCGTGCCGCGCAGGCGAGCCTGGACAATGCGGCGACGCTGGAGGCACTGGCCGCCAGCGCGCGGCTCGGACGCGCCGTCGAAGTGGCCGTGCGCCAAGGTTGGCGCAGCCCGTGGGACAGCCCAGCGTGAGGTTCAGCAGGTGAAAGTGTGAACGCAGACGAGGACGCACGCGCCGTGATCGTCGCTGGCGGGGGCATCGGCGGCATTGCCGCGGCGCTCGCCCTGGCGCGGCGCGGATTTCACGTCGAGGTGCTCGAACAATCGGCGCAGCTCGGCGAAATCGGCGCGGGGCTGCAGCTCGGGCCGAACGGCTTTGCTGCGTTCGACGCTTTAGGCATCGGCGAAGTCGCGCGCGCCCGCGCCGTCTACACCGATGAGATGGTGATGACTGATGCACTCGATGAAACGCCGATCGGGCGCATCCCCACCGGCGCGGCGTTCCGCGAGCGATTCGGCAACCCGTACGCCGTGATCCACCGCGCCGACGTGCACAACGCGCTGCTCGACGGCGCGCGCGCGACCGGGCGCATCGAAGTCGCCACGGCGACGCAAGTGCAGCGCATCGAGCAAGACGACACGAGCGTCACCGTGTTCGACGCGAAAGGCGGCCAGCACCGTGGCGTGGCGCTGATCGGCGCTGATGGCGTGAAGTCGGCCACGCGCCGCCAGTACGTGGGCGACGAGGCACGTGTCTCGGGTCACGTGGTCTACCGCGCCGTCGTCAACCGCGCTGACTTTCCGCAGGACCTGCAGTGGAACGCGGCGAGCATCTGGGTCGGCCCGAACTGCCACCTCGTGCACTACCCGTTGCGCGGCGGCGAGCAGTACAACGTCGTCGTCACCTTCCACAGCCGCGCGCCCGAGGAGTGGAGCGTGCGCCAAGGCAGTCGCGATGAGGTGCAAAGCTACTTCGAAGGCATTTGCCCGAAAGCGCGCCAGCTCATCGACCTGCCCAAGGACTGGACGCGCTGGGCGACCGCCGACCGCGAGCCGATCGCGACGTGGACCCACGGCCGCACGACGCTGCTCGGCGACGCCGCCCATCCGACGCTGCAATACCTTGCTCAAGGCGCGTGCATGGCCATTGAAGACGCCGTGACGCTGGGCGAAGCGCTGCGCGTCTGCGACAACAACTTCCCCAAGGCCTTCGAGCTGTATCAGCGTTCGCGGATCGCACGCACGGCGCGCATCGTGCTCTCGGCGCGCGAGATGGGCCGCATCTTTCACGCCAAGGGCGTGGAGCGCCTGGTGCGCAATGATTTGTGGAAAGGCCGAACGCCCGAGCGTTTTTACGACGCGCTCGAGTGGCTGTACGGTTGGAAGGTTGAGAATTGTCTGGCAGGCTGAAGTGAAACTGGACCGCCTCAATTTGCGCAAGGGTTGCGGCAGTGCGCCGGCTGTTATCGGCCCGTTGCTGCGCGCAGTCCAGCCACTGCGATGTCGAATCGCCAATCCGTTCCCCGAGGAGTCTGAGTCATGTCCGCAGTCCCTGTTCCGAACATCGAAGCGCAGCGCGAAGCGTTTTATGGCCGCGCCGATACGCAACACCTCGCGCCGCTCTGGACGCGGCTGCGCTCCCTCGTTCCCGCCGAACCCACGCCGGTGGGCGTGCCGCACCGCTGGGCGTACGCCGACGTGCGGCCTTACGTGCTGGAATCCGCCGAGCACATCAGCGCCAAGGAAGCCGAGCGGCGCGTCATGATCCTCGAGAACCCGGGGCTGAAGGGCACGTCGCAGATCACGAACTCCCTTTACGCCGGGCTGCAACTCATCATGCCGGGCGAAGTGGCGCCGGCGCACCGCCACACACAAAGCGCGCTGCGCTTCATCGTCGAGGGCGTTGGCGCGTACACGGCGGTGGACGGCGAAATGACGACGATGCACCCGGGCGACTTCGTCATCACGCCGAGCTGGACTTTTCATCACCATGGCCACGACGCGAGCGGCCCGATGGTTTGGTTGGATGGTCTGGACATCCCGCTCGTCGCCTTCTTCAACAGCACGTTCCGCGAAGACCACGAACATGACAAAGCGGAGCTGACCCGCCCCGAAGGCGACGCGCTCGCGCGCTACGGCCTGTCTCTTATACA
>JBEBHW010000609.1:0-2996 GCA_040081145.1 Burkholderiaceae bacterium | reverse complement strand
GGCTGGTCGCTGCCCGACATGCCCAGCGGCGCGATCGGTTACCTCTATCTGCCCGCCTTGTTCACGGTGGCCGCAGCGAGCATGCTTGCCGCGCCGTGGGGCGCGCGCGCCGCGCACCGCATGAACGTGCGCCAACTCAAGCGTGCGTTTGCCGGGCTGCTCGTCGCCTTGGCCGGCTACATGCTGGTCAAGGGATTGACCCTTTGACGACTTCGGCAGCGACGTCAGGCCGATTTGCCGCCCCGGCCTTCAGGCGGTCTTGAGCTCGGGCTGCGCCGACTCGAAGCGGATCCCGGCGAGCGCGACATAGTTGCCACCGCGCCGGCGCGCGTCGCTCAACGCCGACTCGCAGGCGAGCATCAGTTCTTCGCGCGAACCGGCCGTGTGCGGAAAGCTCGCCACGCCCATCGACACCGTAAAGCCGAGGTCCTGGCCGTCGAGAACGACGATTTGGGTGGCGCACTGGCGCCGCAAGCCTTCCATTCGCGAATGCGCCGTCGCCAGCCCCACTCCGGAGAGCAGCACGGCGAAGCGGTCTTCGCCCAGGCGGCACGAGCTGTCCATCGCCCGCGTATTGCCTCGAATCAGGCTGCCGAGCGAATCGAGAATGCGCTCGCGCGCCCGGGCGCCGTGCGTCGCCGCGCTCTCGCCCAAGGGATCGAGTGCCACCGCGACCAGTGAAAACTCGCGGCTCTCGCGCGACGACAGGTCGACCTCGCGGCGCAGCTGGTCGGCAAACGTCGCTTCGCGGTAGACGCCGGTGACGGGATCGCGAACCGCGGCGTCCTGCATCTCGGCGCGCAGCGACTCGAAGGCGCGCTGCTGCTGCTCGAGCTGGGCTAGCGCCTGGCGCAGTTGCGCGTCGCGCTGGCGCGCCGCGCTTTGCTCGAGCCACATCGAGCACAGATGGCGCTGCCCCGTGGCTTCGGTGGATGCGAACATGATCCGCGTGACGGTGAACTCGCGGCGCTGACCATCGCGCTCCAGGCGCTGTTCGCTCACGGTGGGCAGGGTCTGCGTCAGCGCGGCCTGCTCGCCGCTGCGCATCGCCAAGGCTTCGTTCGAGGCCATCAGTTCGACGTCGACCCGCCCCACCATGGCCTGCGGCGTATGCCCGAACAGCGCCGCATAACGCGAATTCGCGTAAACGCACTGGCCGGTCGCGACGTCCTTGACAGAGATCGCTGCGTCGGCGCGGTCGAGCATTTCCAAGAGCAAATTGGCGAAGGCCGTCGTGCCCGAGCCCAGCGCGGCCAAGAGTGCATGCGCCACGCCCTTCGATTCGCTCGACAGCGTCAGTTGGACCATGACTCCTTCCCCATCGACACAGCGGTTGGGATGATACCCGGCTGCAAGTCGTCGCACGGCAGTGCTTCGGTGGCGTTCTGCGCGCTTCGTGCGCCGCGCCGGACGGGGAAGTCCCGCGGGGTCAGTGGTCTTGCCGATGCCGCTCCGGGTAGTTCGGCAGGCGATCAGGCCTTGCGTCTGCGTAACCCGTCCAGCCTTTGCAGCAGCACGTCGCGCCCCACACCCTGGTTGTTCGCCACCGACGCGGAGCGTTCGAGTTGCAGCGCCTCGTTGAATGGCAGCGCCGCCTCATCGTCAAGCAGGCGCTTGTACGCGAGCAAGGTCTCCGGCACGTTGGCCAGCATCAGGCGCGCCAGTTCTTCGGCCTTGGCGCGCAATTGGTCGGGGGCGACAACGTGGTTCACGAGGCCCCAGGCGAGCGCTTCGTCGGCGCCAAAAAAACGCCCGGTCAGGGCGAGTTCTTTCGCGCGGTTCAGGCCGACGAGGCGCGCCAGTCGCACCGAGCCACCCCACCCCGGCAACAGGCCCACCTTGGCGTGTGTGTCGGCAAAACGCGCGTCGGTCGATGCGATCAGGATGTCGCAAGCGAGCGAGATCTCCAGCCCGCCGGTGATCGCCAAGCCGTTGATCGCGCCGATCACCGGGCCGCTGAAGCGCTGCAGCACGGCCACCGGATCGTGCTCGTAAGCCCCGGCGGCGGCGCGGTCGCCGGGCTGCCACTCGTCGAGGTCCAGACCTGCCGTGAAGGCGCGGCCGGTGCCGGTGAGGATCAAGACGCGGATCGCCGGGTCGGCCTCGAGCGCGTCGATGGCCATGCCGATTTCCTGGCGCATGCGAATCGACAGCGTATTCAGCTTCTCCGGCCGGTTCAGCGCGAGCGTGGCAAAACCCGCCGCGTTGCGCTCGACAACAATCGCCTCGAAATCAGCCACGTTCAGCGCCCTCGAAACACGGGCTTGCGCCGCTCGACCATCGCCGCGATGCCCTCTTGCGCATCCGCCGTAGCGCTCACGCGGGCCAACGTCAAGGCCTCGTCCTCTAACTGCGCGGCGAGCTGGTCCGTGCCCGCGCGCAGGAACAGGCGTTTGATTTCCCCGTAGGCGACGGTCGGCCCGTCGGCGAGGCGACGCGCCAGCGCGAGCGCTTCGTCTTGCAGCTTGTCGTCGGCAATCACCCGGTCGGCCAGGCCGGCCTGTACCGCCTCGGCGCCGGACAACACCTCGGCGAGCATGACGAAGCGCTTGGCGCGCACCGGCCCCATTCGCGCCGTGAGCGTGGCGCTCGAGCCCGAATCGCAACTGAAACCGATCTGCGCAAACGCCGAGCCAAAACGCGCCGATTCGCCGGCAAGCACCACGTCACAGCCGGCGAGCAGCGCGACGCCGCCGCCCATCGCAAAGCCTTGCACCGACGTGACGACCGGCACCTTCAGCTGCCAGAAGCGTTGCAGCCCCATGTGCAGGTTGCCGGTCCACTCGCGCACGAGCGGAGCCAAGTTGGCGCGCACCGGGAAGAAGCTCTTCAGGTCGCCGCCGTAGCTGTAGTTGGCGCCGTCGGCGCGCAGCAGCACGCCGCGCAGGCCGGGCTCGTTCCACAGGTCGGCGGCGAGCTGCTTGAAGTCGCGCGCAAAGTCGCCGTCGATCGGATTGCCGCGCGCCGCCTGCGCCAGGTTCACGACGGCCAGGCCG
>JBEBHW010000608.1:0-3000 GCA_040081145.1 Burkholderiaceae bacterium | reverse complement strand
CAGTTGGTAGAGCGCCGGACTGTTAATCCGTAGGTCCCTGGTTCGAGCCCAGGTCGAGGAGCCAATAAAATCAAGGGGTTGCGTGAGAACGTAACCCCGTTTTCTTTGTTCCGATATCAGACAGGTGTCTGATATCGGAAATGACACGGCGAATGCGCCGGACCTCGTGCACGAGGGAAAGTTGGGCATGCATTTGCGCGGCGAGCGTCGGATGCTTGGGAAGGTAAAGACAAGTCTTCGAAGCTGATCACGGTGGTGACGGCTGCTCGTTGGAGACCCAACCCGCGAGGCAAGTACAGTCTGATCGTTCGGCTGTCGCTCATCGTGGCGCACCCGAACCGGCAGCGCGTCAATGAAGTCGGTTCAGCCGCTGCCGCTCGATCAGCTCGAAGAGTTCGACAAGCAGGATCGTCGGCGAGATCTGTTCAAGCCGGTATCGGCCGCAGATGACCGGCACGACCCAATCGTCCCAAGCTGCGTACAACTCCTTCAACCCCTGGGCCGAGTCAGCGATGTCCTCAGGCAAGCCGCAGCTCGCGAAGTCGCTGAGACGGCTTTCGTCAGTGACGATGCACTCGCCGTAGTCCAGGGCGAGAACAGCGCGAAAGAACTCCCGCGCCGTGTGCTCAAACGCGTCGATGCGATCCTGCGCCGCGAGCACGTTCCTCTTCATCGCGTGTCCTTCAACGCGCGGCGGCCCTGAAGGCCTTGCGAAACTCGTGGCCTGTCCGGTCCCGAAACTTCGCTTTGACCACGACCTCGCCACCGAACGTCTTGTCGATCCAGGCGGCGGCGTTGTCCGCGTCGTCGATGTCGCGGATGGCTGTCGCAATCTCGTGCGGGGAATGGCCGCCGAGGTCGTCGAACATGGCGTCGCACCCGGGGTGATCCAGTGGATCGAAGATGTCGTCGCCGGAAACGAGCTCGGCGGCTCCTGCGTTGATTTCTTCAAGCTGCCGCTTCAAACCCTTTGACACGTCCTGCTGCTCTTGCGGACCTCCATGAAATGACAACTCCCACAGCAACCCGTGAATGACCTGGCCCAACGTGATGTCGGGGTGTCGCCCTCGCCTGATTTCGCGCATGTGCGCTTTGGCGTTGGCGTCGTCTTCGGTGATCCGAACTTCGGAGTTGACCCTGATCGGCAGCGGCAAGAGCTCACGAAGCGGCGTAAGCGACACAGACCATTCGATGCGCTCGCCCTTCTTGCGTCCCTCCCTCGGAGCGTCATGCGATAACTCAGGTCCGATACCGTGCAGGTTCAGGCGCTGCGTCCCCGAGTACTCGTTCGTACTGCTGTCCAGGCCCCAGTGTTGGTACAGCTCGAGGAACTCGATGCTGTCAAATGAAGCTGGGTCTTGCGGGCCCGCAGCAACCGCGCCCTTGCGAGCTTCGGCACAGAGCTCTTCTGCAAAGTCTTGCCGGTAGAGCTGCTGGAGCAAGGGGCTGGCCTCCATCAGGCGGAACACGTCGCTCAATGTCGTGCCTACGTGGAGGGTGATGAACTCGAACAGAAACTCGTGAGCGCGGCGGGTGACGTCGACCTCGTTCAATCGGCCGCTCACGTCCTCCAGCCTCGGTCTGAAGGGCCGCAGGACGAGCATCGGTCCCGGGCGCAGGAGCAAGTGCTGCATCGTGCGGGAATTTTCGCCGCGTCATGGGGTGGTCGAAGTGTGTTCTTTATGGACGGATGATCGTCTTATATGTCAGTATATGGACATGAGCCCTGCAATTTTTTCGACAAAGCCCTGATCCGTGGACGCCCAGCCGGAGATCTTGTTCAGCCAAGCAGCCGACCAAGCGCAGTCCAAACGTGTGCGCCGTCTCGCGGTCGACGCCCGCCTGCGCAAGCTCTATGCAGGCGTCTACACATCGAATCTCGAGGCGGCAGCTGAATCCGTGGTGATGCGCCACTGGCGCGCCATCGTCGGTCATTTGCTGCCGGGCGCGGTGATCTCGCACCGCTCGGCGTTCGATGGCCGGCCGCACGCCGGTCGGCTCCTTGTCACGCGCGGAAAGACACGGCGCAAGCTGGAATTGCCGGGATTGACCATTGAGGTTTTGCCCGGCCCGCCCGCGGTTACTCACGGCGCTGCGCGGGACGTGCCCTATGGGTCGTTGTTTCTGGCGAGTGAGCCCCGGCGTTTCCTCGAGAACCTGAGTCGTGGGCGAGGTTGGCGCGAGCGGGCACTGCCCCAGCAAGACATCGAGGCGCAGCTTGACAACATGCTGGCCTTGCGTGGAGGCCACAGGCTGAACGACTTGCGCGACGCTTGTCGGACGCTGGCTGGAACATTGGACATGGCTGTCGAGTTCGCGCGCCTCGATGGCATCGTTGGGGCGCTGCTCGGCACGCAGGTCGCGAGGAACCTGTCAGCTAGGCAGTCCCTGGCGCGTGCCGCCGGTCGTCCCTACGACGCGGGCCGTCTCGATCTGTTCGACACGCTCTTCTCGGCGCTGAACCGCGAGGTCTTCGCTGCCATTGTGGACCCGGCTCCAGCCGGCGTCGCGCGCGAGAACTTCGCCTTCTTCGAGTCGTATTTCTCCAACTACATCGAAGGCACGACGTTCACTGTCGCCGAGGCCGAGAGCATTGTCTTTGACGGCCGGATCATCGAGAACCGCAGTGCAGATTCGCACGACATCCTGGGCACATTCGCTGCGGCGACACGATCACCCTGGCGCGACCGGCCAGCGCTGGATGCTGACGGATTTCTCGGCTGGCTCAAGAGCGTGAATGCGCTGGTCATGCAGCAACGTCTCGACAAGAAACCCGGCGAATGGAAGGATCTGGTGAACCAAGCAGGCTCGACGGTCTTCGTGTTGCCCGAGCTCGTGCCCGGCACCTTGCGTGAGGCCTTTGAGCGCATCCAGGCTCTGGTGGACCCGCTGGCACGCGCCCTGATGACGATGTTCGTCGTCACCGAAGTGCACCCCTTCATCGATGGCAACGGTCGTACCGCGCGGCTGGCGATGAACTGCGTGCTGAGCGCTGCCGGG
>JBEBHW010000607.1:0-3002 GCA_040081145.1 Burkholderiaceae bacterium | reverse complement strand
GCCACACCGAGCCGCCGCAGCAGGCCAATTGCGTTAGTCAGAATGTCGCGCTTGGCCGGCACGTGCGGCGTGATGTTGACGACGCAATCGGCCAGCGCGAGCAGCTTGTGCGGGTAGCGCGGCAGGTCGAAGAGGAAGGCGTGGCTGATTCGGGTGTTGCCGCGCAGACCCGCCGATTTGTGCACCACCGCGCCCATCAGCTCGTCAGTGTGCAGCGAGCCTTTCATCAGGGCGTGCAACGCGCCGTTGCGCGCAAGCCGCACGGCCTGGCGCGCAGCCTCGCTCGGCGCATCGGCAGTCGCGTTTGTTTCGAAAATCTCGAACGCTCCAATATCGCGCTTCGCCGCGTCACACGCCGGGGCAATCGCGGCGCGCGGGCCGATCAGCACGGGGATAGCAAGGCCCATCTCGCCAACCCGCGCCGCAGCGTCGATGGCCGCAGCGTCGCACGGGAAGACGACGCCCAGGCGCGGCCTGCCTTGTCGAACAGATCGCGCCTGCGCGCGCACGATCAATTCGGCGAGCTTGGGGTATGAACTCGCGCCGAGGTCAGTGGACACGTGGCGCCGTGGTCTCAGAGTTCGGCGCCGATCAGACGTAGTCTTTGTACTTGTCGAGAAAGCGCACTGGCTTGCTGAGCGCATCGCGACGGAACGGGTCGCCGAGTTCGCGCGTGCACATGATTTCGATGACGCAGGTCTTGCCCTGGTTCATCTGCATGTCGATCGCGCGCTTCAGCGCCTTGCCCACGTCTTCCAGCTTGTCGACGACGATGCCTTCGGCTCCCATCGCCTTGGCGATTCCGGCAAAACTCTGGTTGTCGAGTTCACCGGCAACAAAGCGCCGATTGTAGAAGTCGACTTGGTTCTTCTTCTCGGCGCCCCACTGGCGGTTATGGAACACGACGGCAGTGACCGGGATGTCGTGGCGCACGCAGGTCATGATTTCGCTCATGCTCATGCCCCACGCGCCGTCGCCCGCGTAGGCAATCGCCGGGCGGTGCGGCGCAGCGACCTTGGCGCCGATCATGGTGGGCAGCGCGTAACCGCAGTTGCCGAAGCTCATCGGCGCGAAGAAGCTGCGCGGCTCATCGAAGCGCAGGTAGCTGTTCGCCACCGAGTTGATGTTGCCGATGTCGGTGGACACCATCACATGCGCGGGCATCGCTTTCTCGAGCTCGCGCAGCACCTGGCGCGGGTGCAGCCAGTGGCCGGGTTCCTTTTTCGCTTCTTCGATCACGTCGAGGCTGTACGCGTCGCGCTCGTGCGTCCACTCGTCGAGTTCCTTCTCCCACGCGGCCTTCTCCGACTTGATCGTCGCGGCGCGCTGCGCCTTGGTTGCGTCGCAGGCGAGTGTCTTGTTCTGGACGCGCGCCAGCAGCGCAACGGCTGCGGCCTTTGCGTCACCGCAAATGCCCACGGTGATCTTCTTCACCAGGCCGAGGTTCGTGTGGTCGGCTTCGACCTGGATGATCTTCGCGTTCTTCGGCCAGTAGTCCAGGCCGTGTTGCGGCAGCGTGCCGAACGGGCCCATGCGCGAGCCCAGCGCAATCACCACGTCCGCTTGGGCAATGAGTTTCATCGCCGCCTTCGAGCCCTGGTAGCCGAGCGGCCCGGCCCACAGCGGGTGTTTCGAGGGGAAGGAGTCATTGCGCAAGTAGCCGTTGACGACGGGCGCGCCCAGGCGCTCCGCCAGCGCCTTGCACTCTTCAACCGCGTTGCCGAGCACGACACCGCCGCCGGAAATGATGACCGGGAACTTGGCGCTGGCCAGCAGCTCGGCCGCGTCGTTCAGCGACTGCTCGCCACCTGCACCGCGATCCACGCGCATCGGCTTCGGGATTTCGCAAGTGATTTCGCCATAGAAGTAGTCGCGCGGAATGTTCAGTTGCGTCGGGCCCATTTCAGAAATGGCGCGGTCAAAGCAGCGCGCCGTGTATTCGGCCATGCGCTTGGGGTTGTTCACGTGGCCCTGGTATTTGGTGAACTCCTGGAACATCGGCAATTGGTGCGCCTCTTGAAAGCCACCCAAGCCCATGCCCATCGTGCCCGTTTCGGGAGTGACGATGACGACCGGGCTGTGCGACCAGTACGCCGCGGCGATCGCCGTCACGCAATTGCTGATTCCCGGGCCGTTCTGCCCGATCACGACGCCGTGGCGGCCGCTGACACGCGCGTAACCGTCGGCCATGTGGCCGGCACCTTGCTCGTGAACGACCGGGATCAGGCGGATGCCGGCTGGCGCGAAGATGTCCATCGCGTCCATGAACGCCGAACCCATGATGCCGAACATGTCGGTCACGTTGTTCGCGACCATGGTTTCGACAAAAGCCTCGGAGGGCGTCATCCTCTGCACGCCGCTGACGACGCTGCGGGTCTTCTGGAACGGGGTGTCGCTGGGCTTGTTCATGCGCATGTCTCCGAGAAATTCAGGGCCGAATCAACTGCGAACTATAGTTCGCCCGCGCCACCCCTGCCCGCTCGCTTGCCCTCGCCCATGACCGACCTCAGCGACCTGAAACCCGACCGGATGCTCGCCGTGCGCGACATATTCGGCATCGACTCCGATTTGAAAGTCCCCGCGTTCAGCGAGCGTGACGGGCACGTGCCCGAGGTCGACACGGTCTATCGCTTCAACCCCGACGTCACACTCGCCATCCTCGCGGGCTTCACGCAGAACCGGCGCGTCATGGTGCAAGGCCTGCACGGCACGGGCAAGTCGACGCACATCGAACAAGTCGCGGCACGCCTGAACTGGCCCTGCGTGCGCGTCAATCTCGACGGCCACATCACCCGGCTCGACCTGGTCGGCAAAGACGCCGTCGTGTTGAAAGACGGCCAACAAATCACGCAATTCCAGCCCGGCATCGTTCCCTGGGCGCTGCAGCGCCCGATCGCGCTGGTGTTCGACGAATACGACGCCGGCCGCCCCGACGTGATGTTCGTGATCCAGCGCCTGCTCGAGCGCGACGGCAAGTTCACGCTGATGGACCAGAACCAGGT
>JBEBHW010000035.1:0-12911 GCA_040081145.1 Burkholderiaceae bacterium | reverse complement strand
CTTGCAGTCGCCCCTGGTAGTACCGGCGGTGATCCAGCACATCGCGCTGCAGTTGCTCCCGGTCGGCGCCGTCGAACAGGAACAGCGAGTTCTTCGCCCGTACGTGCAGCAGAGCAACGTACATGGGCACACCTAGTGTGGCCTCGCGACCGATGCCGCGCAGTTCCATCGCTGCCAGAAGCAACAATTGCCGGAAAACGTCGTTCTCAATTTCGCGCGGTATGTCTCTCGCAAGTCGCGCCGCCTTCTGCCTGCCGTCGGAGAACAGAAGCGACTTGCGACCGCCATTTGGCGAGCTATCCGACTTTTCTTGCGTGATCGGCTGAAGCTCGACTTGTGTCCGAATCAGTTGGGCGAACGGGGCTTCGCCCTTGGTGGCCAGATCCATGATTTTGGTCGAGCCTGCACGCCATCGGCGCGTGCAAACTGGACACTCGCAATTGAACGAAAGCACCTGATGTCCTGCGATCGGCACCAGTTGATCGGGCCGAAGCAATTGGAGGTATTGACTGAGTTGGGCGTCGGGAGGTGGAGCCTGCATCAATCGTCCGGTCGCTTTGTGAAGCCAAACATCGGCTCCTTCCATCCGCCCGTGCGCGCCGCCTGCGCGGCGACTAACTTCCACGAGGAAGTGGGCTTCCACGAGGCCGCCCGCACTCCATAGACCATTCGAGGGTTGATGCCAGAGGAACGTGCCGAACTGATCCTGGACGTATCCACGGATAAAAGCTGCTCCACAGTCACGATGCGTGAGCACTTCATACACCCGCGCACCGCAGCCGCACCGCAGCATCGGCGCCGAATACATCTCCCCCAGGATTGCGTGCTCCAACGTGCCCCGCGCCGTGCAGCGTGAGTCGGTGCAAGCGAAGATGCCCGCGAGGCCACGGAAGAACACATGTGATCGCACGGGCGTGAAGATACGCCCGCTGTTTTTTTCTTTGGCGAACGACATCAGCGCCAGCATCGTCTCCATTGCCGCTGCTCCCTTGTCCGACGCAGGGAAGGCTACCGCCGCAACGTCCCGAAGCTGCCGGGGCTGCGCCGTGATCAGGTTCGCGATCAGCGCGGCAGGTCCGAATGTTTGCAGCCACTCATAAACTGCTTGGCGAAGGTCCGCGCGATCTCCTTGATTGGCTGGCCCCCTTTGCCCAAGCACACCTAGCAGTGCAGCGAATTCCTCGCCCGCGACTGCTGGGTCGGTGACTGACTCGTGCAGTGCGGCGATGTCGTACGCCGCGAGCGCTGCCGCTTCGTCGATCGTCGCTGAGCGCTCGCCAGTCTTGGCCAATTGCTCACCCTTGATGAGCACAAACTCTCGTCCCTGCGGCCCGAGCCCGCTCAAGTCGGCTGCGAACGACTTCATTCGAGCTACGGCCTCAGTCGACTTGCCGAGACTCGCACTTGTCAGGATGTATTTCACGCGATCTCGCGGAACACCCAGGCGGGCGTGCAGCCTTCGCAGAAGATACGCAACCTCGGCGCCGCCGGAGCCGCGATACATGTGCGCCTCGTCGAGCACAACGGTAAAGACGTTCGATTCGTCGGCAGCCAACCAAGCCGCGGTCTGCTCGAAGATGCTTCGCTCGATAGGGCGCAGGAGCATGTACTCCAGCATGGAATAGTTGGTGACCAACAGGTCCGGGCAACGATTCTGCATCTCGCTACGCGACAGCATCTCCGCGTCATTGGGGCCAGTCACGAACGACGACGCCAAGTAACGGTCCAAGTCCTTAGCCGGCCACTTACCTTCGCGGTCCAACCGCTGTCTTGCATCCGCCGGAAGATCGAGATAGGCACGCTGAACGAGTGGTCGCAGTCGCGATTGGTCGCGCGCCTTGCTTGCGACACCTGGGTATGGCGTTCGGCTCGTGTACATGCCAAACGCAGCCCGGCCCGGTCGCTTGCCCCGGATATGCTCGGCGACGTCTGCTTGACCCAGAAGCCGCCGCAGCCGTGAGAGCTGATCGTTGACCAACGCGTTCATTGGGTACAGCAGCAGGGCGCGACATCCGGGCCTTAGCCAGGAGTCCGGCCGCTCCGCAGACTCGACGGCGAGACAGCCGAGAATCGGCATCAGAAAGCATTCAGTCTTTCCCGAGCCGGTGCCAGTGGCGACAATGATTTCTTCTCTGCGCCCGAGGAATGCTTCGAGGGAGTCGGATTGGTGCTTGTAAGGCCGAACGGGAATGCCGGTGCCGGCATGTTTGGCGGCAAGTTCGAGAACCGCCGTTGCCGCCTTCGGTATCCCCATCTGCGAGTAGATTCTGCCTGTCATGTAGAACGGCGTCGCCTCGATGCGTGGCTCCTGAAATGTGACGCCCTCTGTCTCCAGGAGGTGGTTCCGTCCCGCGATCAGACCCTCATTCCAAATGTGGTACTGCGCCTCTAGGTATCGGTGAAACGTACCCTTCATTCCATCGAAGACGGCGCGAGCGGAGTAGGTCTTCGGTTCACTCATGATGCAGTCTCGCTGTCGAGTTCTTGAAGTGGCGCTTGCAGTGCCGGCAGATATTCCGGTCGGCAGGTCCAGACGCGTCCGAACGATCGTTCGTCGGTATCGCACAAGGCAACGAGCAAGCGCCGCAGCGCTGTGGGCGCGCTTAGCGGGAGCGAGATCGACACTGCGTTCCGCGATGACGCGATCCTGGTTGTCAGCGGCTGATCCAGAAGTGCTGCGAGCCCAAATTGCATTCGGATGGGTTCTCGGGCCGGAGGCCCCTCCAGGAATGTCGACTGACTCTGGTGCCGTCCAAGGAAGTAGCGGTAGCGCGTAGCACTGGTCCTCGAACGAAAGAGCCCAACACCACGCCACGTGCACGCGGCCCCATCATCTACGCGCACCCACGCGGGCTCGCGGCACCGGCCTGTCCCGCCCCCGGCGGTTCTTATAGCGAAAGTCTCCAGGCCCTCGTCCACTACCGACGGCGCAAACTGCGGCATCGCAGACTCGATAGCGGATCGAGCAAAGGTAGTCGCATCGCGCCCGTCGTATCCGCGCCAGTTCGCGAGCGACTGTCTTGGTAGACCCACGACTTCGTCGGCGTCGGCCACCCTGCCGGCTCCCGCCCGGCGCACACTGCCGAAATGACGGCGCAACTCTGCGGTCGGGTGAACGCCGATGAGAAGGCGGTGTCTGCCAACCAAGTCGACCGCGCGGATTGGAGGCGGAATCCAATAGCCCCCGCCCAATTCTTCCGCCTCGCGAATCAGCTTTAGCGAGTCAAGCGCGTCCGCCATCAACGGCGCGATCCCCGCACGATCGAATTGATCATGGAGCCGAGCGACATGGACTTCGCGCGCCGTGTCAGCCGTAACGAAGCTCAGGGAGGACAGTACACCTCTTGCGTATTCAAGGGAATCGATACGCGTCGCTGAATCGCTCAGTTGCGGCATAGACGACGCCCGAATTCGCAGCACGCCCGCTCTCCGCCATGGCGGAACGTTGAGCGCTTGACTAGCTCAATGATCGCAGTCTCTGGCCCGAACGCGCCCATTCGCTTTGCACCGCTCCCTTCAACCGGTCCGGAGGTCATCCATATTGCTCATAGGATACCTGCCGTTGCGGGTCTATGGGCTCCGGCGCCAAAAGGAACGTCGCTTCTATGATTCGCCTCGCTGCTCGGCGGCGATCCTTCGCGAGCCGGCCGACGCGAAGCACGAGCCAGCGAGCGTGACTCGAGTGTCACAGCACTCGATCAGCGGTCAGACTCAGGCCCAAGTTGGCGCAGGTTCCATCGCTGCGCGTCGGGAGCCTTGTCGCTGACTCAACTATCAACCGGACCCGCGTTGAACAATTTCAGAGGGGACAGTCGAACCAGTTGTCTTGCTTCATCCGGTGTGCCGTGAAGCCACTGATCGAGGTCCTGAAGCTCGATCGATACCACGGAGCGCTTGTCTTGTTTGTCAGGCGCCAGTTTCGGATCGGGCTTGTGCATGCGGTTCATGAGCGGATGCACGTCAGCGTTCAACGTCAATATCGTGTAGCTCTCGCAGATTTCGCCAGTGGCCTTGTCAGTCCACGTGTTCCACAGGCCCGCCAAGCCCCACGGCAAGCCATCGGCGCGTCGAAACGACCACCACACGTTCTCTCCGCTCTCCCAGTTCGGCTCGTCGAATGACGTGGCCGGAATGATGCAACGCTTGGCGTACTGCCACGAATGTTTGAACGACGCCTTGGTCTCGATTTCCTCGAACCGGGCGTGTTCTTCGAGTAGGTCAGCTTCGCGGTCTTGGCGAACCAGCGGATCAATCCCCACTGGCCGATGACGAGTTCGCGCAGCGCGTGGCTCGCGTCGGCCGCGCGCCGAATGAATGGTCCCGGCGCGCGCGGAAAAACTTCCAACCCGCGCCAAGGAACGCGTGCACCGACGTGCCAATAGCGCTCCATGTCGCCAGCCTGAGGTGAAACGTATCGGTTGCACATGGGGACGACTCGACCGGATCAGACATGTCTGCCCAGGCTCATGCGCTGATGCAATATGCGCGCGACGCCGATGCTGTCGGTGCCCGTGCGGTAGACGATGACGTGGGAACCGACAAGGTAAGCCAGATGCGTCGCAGGCAAGTCGTCCCGGCGATGACCGGCTTGCGGGTTGCGGCCGATCGCCTGCAGCGCGTCGTCGATCTTGTCCCGGTAGACCTGAAGCTGATTGGCTCCCCAGGTCTCGCCGGTGTAGCGCAGGATGTCGACAAAATCCTGCCTTGCTTTCGGGGATAGCTTGATCGGCAGCGGCGGCCTATGGAAGGACATCGGGATCCATGGGCTCGTCACCGTGCATTGCAGCGACGGCGCTCTTCGTGATGTCGTTCAATGCTGCGGCGTCATAGGCGATCCCCTCGCCTCGGTCGAGTTGTTCGTCGCCTTTCCTGATGGCTGCCTGCCAGTCTGCAATTCGCCTTTCTTCCGCCTGCATGCGGCGGATTGCATCGCGGATCACCTCCGTGGCATTGCCATAGAAACCGCCGGACACCTTGCTCTTGATGAAGCCTTCCATTTCAGGGGAGAGATTGACGTGCATGGTCATGACTGACTTTCCTGTTGAGCAATGTCCACAGGATATCCATGTCATGGATACTCGTCAATACGATCGGTGGGCTACTTTGTGCGCTGCTGGCGACTCCAGTTCGTCCTTCCGCCAGTCACGCAGCAACGTCGGCCGCCGCAGGTTGTGCCTGTGTCTCATGGCCTGTCGAGCCGTGCGCGAGCTGCGGTTCGGTCGTGGATGGGAAGCTGGTCGCTGCATTGTTCTCGGGCTGCGCGGCGGCCTTGTCGATGCTGCCCTTGGCCTTCGTCGTCTCGCCCTCGTCTTTCCTTGCATCCACCTCATTCATCCGGCGCCGGCAACCCATGGCGAAATTCCGGGTCGTTGACGACATCGCCAGCACCAGTCGCTTGAACCTCGAGCGCTGCTGTTCGACCTGCCTCTCGGTGATCACCTCCTCGATTTCGAGCGTTTGCAGGAGCGGCATCAGCTGGTCGAGCTTGTGAATCAGCTCGAAGTAGCGCCGTCCGAGAGCCGACGTGATGCCGACCTCGACTTCCATCGCGACCGTGTCGTACGTTGCTGCGATTTCGATGCTGTGGTTCTTGAACAGCAGTTCCGCGTCGTCGATCGCCTGGTTGACTTCCTTCGTGCTGTCCTCCAGCTTGTTGCGGACCGCCTGCTCGATCTGCTCGACGTACTCGTGCGGCAGCTTGGTGCGCCCCAGCGCCGAGACGAAATAGATGCTGGCCTGGAAGCTGTAGAAGCAGCGCGCAAAAATTCGTTTGCCCTCGGCGCTTGCAAGGTGCGTCCTGCGTTTCAGCGACGCCGCTTCCACGCGCCGAAAATCGGCGTGGTGCTCGTCCTTGGCGAGGATGCGCCGGTTCGCTTCGCCCCTGTCCAGCAACGCCAGTTGGTTGTCACTCATGGCGAGTCTCCGTTCAGGTCTGGGTGGTGACGCGAACTCGATCTTCTTCACCGATCCGATCGCGCGCCAGCAGAAATCCCCGTCATATCGGACCCGGAACCCGGTGACGACCTGGCGACCTTCGTTTCTCCACCATTTCCGGGGCCATTTCCGTTTGACCTTCCAGGACCGCGGAACTACCGTCTTCCTCGTGCGGAAGCTGGCCCCGCACTCAAACCAGGCAAGCCCAAGACCAGGCGCAACGTTCGCTGCGCTCGCCCCACGGGGTGACCTCCAATGCCGATCAATCTTTCGAGGCGTAACCACCTCCTGGTGCGCGCCGAAAGGTCTCCCTGATCGGTAGCTGGCACACCGATCGAACGGCTCCCGCCGCCTTCAAGCCAGTCCACGAAGCCGGTTCACGACCGGCACTTCACATCAACCCTGCGGGGCATTGCGCCCCACACGGGCAGCGCATTGCTTTCGCTTCCATACCGGAGGCACCCATGCTCGCTGTATCTCATCACACCCATCCCCCGCGCGATCCGCTGTTGCAGGCGTTCTTCGCGTTTCCCCAATTTCCTGGGGCAGCCGACCTCGGCGATGCCGTGCAAAGCCAGGACCTGCCACCGCCGCCGCAGCGCGTCGTCAACGTCCATCTGAATGATGCAGACGACACGCCCGAGTGGACCGAAGAAGACGTCGTGCACCTGCACTGGCGTCTTCTGCTCGAACTGCGCCGTCTCCCCGACCCGGAGACTCCGCTCGAAGAGAAGCTCGACACGCTGGCCTGGGCGCTCACCGACCCGGACCTGGACGAGCGACCGTTCTCGTTCGCGAACTGCGTGCGTGTTGTCGGCACCAGTCCGATGTCGCCCACGCCCTACTTCGGCCTGCTCCAGGTCGACGACGTCAGGGACTGGCTTCGAACCAACGCCCGCAAGTGGATCCGCGCCAGCATCGCGCGCTATCCCGAGTGGGTGCGGACTCTGATCCGCGAACAACCCGACTGGGTTGCCAGGCAGCTCGCCAAGAACCCGCAATGGGTCAACGAGCAGATCAAGGCACGCGCGCTGACGCAGCAAGCCGACCTGTTCGGCAACTGCGGCGTCGAGCTGTCGAACTAGCGCCCCCGTCGCGGCGAAGCGTCGGCCGCGGGTTTGCGAACACGCACCCGCGATCGCGCCGGCCGCACCGCCCACCTCAATTCAGGAGAGTCGCAAATGAGCGCTGTTGAGCAAATCATTGGACGCATCGCAACGCCCTACGGTAACGCCACCATCCTGGTCGGTCGCTACCCAGCGGGCGGTGCGATCGCGATCCAACTCGTCACTGACGATGAGTCACCGGAGCCGATGGCAACGTTCTCGACCAACCTCGCCCCGTACGGCGCGAAAGTGTCGAGCGACGAGTTCTGCGTCAAGACGTGGAGCGAGAACGAGGTCTTCGTGGCACCGATGCTCTCAATCGGTCTGTTCGAAGACACCGGCAAACGCGTGCCTTCCGGCTACGTCGTCGCGCCGATCTGGCGCATCAAGGATCCCGCCCATGTGCCACCGGCTCGACACCGGAATGCGATGGGCCCGGCATCCGAATTCCCTCAACACCAATAGCGGGAGGCACCTGCCCTCCCGATTCCAAACGGAGTACCGAATGAAACTTCAAGTCAGAGTCAACGAGCGCGGCGCCCTTCGCAACGGGCGCTTCGCCTTTACGAACAAGCTCACGCTGGTCTCGGAGCTGCTGCAAAACGCACGCCGCGCCGGCGCGACGCATGTGGTCATCGAACACGATGCCGCGACCAAGCGTCTGATCGTCGACGATGACGGTTGCGGCGTCGCCGACTTCCAACGGCTGCTGACATTCAACGAGAGCGGCTGGGACGAACATACCATCGAGACAGAGCACGCCTTCGGGTTGGGCTTCGCGAAGTGCCTGTACGCCGCCAGGCGAGTCACAGTGACTTCGCGCGGCCAGCGCCTCGCATTCGACTGCGACGACGCGCTGAATCAGGCTGAACTGGAGGTTGTTGCGGCGCCCGATGCCGATACGCAGCTCACCACCATCGAACTCGAAGGCGTCGATCTGCCGCAACTCGATCAGCAGATCGACCGCATCACGCGTGGCTTCCCGATTCCCGTGGTCTACAACCAAGTGCAGCAGGCGCTGCAGCACAGCTTGTCCGCGAAGCCGTACGTCACGACCGACATCGGTTCCATCTACCTGTCAGGCGCCGACACCGGCGAGCCGGCGACGGACACCGCGCTGTACCTGCAAGGCTTGCCCATCGGTGGTCGCGAGCGGCACTACGACTGCGACCATGAACGCGTCGATGTGATCCACCTGGACACCGCGCGCTTCATGGCGCGAATGCCGGACCGCACGGAATTGATCGACGCCGACGAGCAATCCAGGATCGTCGACGCAGCCATCAGGCAACTGTGGCGAACCGTCCTCGAGGCTCGAAAGCGCACGATGCCACCGGCCGAGTTCGTCGAGCGCTACTACATCGTCGCACGCCGGCAGAACCTGCTGGATGTCTTCGACGACGTCCCCGTGGTGCCGCATCAAGCCTGCTCACTGGTGATCGACTACCCGACCACCGCCGACGAGCAGGACGCCTACCTGCAAAGCCCGGCGTGTCATACGACTCGCGCGGAAGTCGAATCCGGCTCGGTCCGCCTCGCTGCGTTCAGTCCGTCCGAGAAGGACGAGTCGCATGCGACGCTGATGTACGCAAGGGCAGCCGGCCTGACGCTGGTCCATACCTACCTGCTTGGTGAGAACCACTGGGTGATGCGCAACCTTCGCGATCTCAACACCGAGGACGTCAGGGTCGTGCCCACCGGCATCACCGCCGAGGATTACTTCGACGGGCTCTATGTGTGCGAGTACATCCGGCTATGCGAGCGGATCGAAATCCACCACGGCAGCGATGTCGTGGCCATCACCGACGATGCGCTGTTTCACGACGGAACAATCCTCTACCCGAGCGACTGTCGGGGCGGTGCGGTCGTCAAGCAGGTCTCGTCCTATACCGGCGATTGCGATCATTTCGATGACACGGCGTGCGAAGAAGACATGCGGCGCCTGGACCGACTGGTGCGCAAGCTCCGGTGTCCAGACCCCGCGAGCGTGCTTCGTTGCATGTTCCAGGATCTGCTGAAGGACCTGCCGCGCAGCGACTACACATCGCTGGTCGGCAAGACCTTCCGCGTGGCGCTTGGGCAGTCTGCCGATGAAGCCTTGGTCGATCTGGTCTCCTGACGGAAACGACTTCCGAGAGAACTGCCGCAAGGTGGTTCTTTCCAGAGCATGTTTTCCGCGCCTGCTCCGGAAAGAACCGCTTCCCCACAGGTAGCTGACCCACCTGGCGCTTTTCGGCGCGAAGTCAGCCCAGGAATCCCTCTCGCTGCGCCCCGCAGCACGAAGTCACCCGGGACACGAGCGCAATTCGCGCGCGTTCTCGCATCAGGTGATCTGCCATCGGGCGGATTCACTCAGTGCCTTGGCGATGCACTCGCAACGCTGTCGCGCCGTCATCCGCCCTCCCTGCCCACCAAACGCAGTCGAGCTCATTCGCGGCCCGCATCGCCTCGCGCGCTGCTGCCTCGGACAAGCCTTGCCGCGTGGGTATCCATCTTCTTTGGAGTCGATCATGAAACTCAACGACCTTCCCATCTACACCGTGGCGCTCGCGCCGCAAGCCATTTCGACCGAAGTTCTGCTCGAGAAATACGCCAAGGGAAATGAAACCTCGGCAGAAGACATTCAGCGTCGGGTCAGCCGCGCGCTCGCCTGCGCGGAGCAACCGGCCAATCGCGCGCACTGGCAGGAGCAATTCCTCGTCGCACTCACGAAGGGCTTTGTGCCAGCCGGCCGCATCAATTCGGCCGCCGGCACCGGCATCCGCGCCACGCTGATCAACTGCTTCGTACAGCCGGTCGGCGATAGCGTCTCGGAAGACGTCGCCGGCAAGCCCAGCATCTACAAGGCGCTGGCTCAGGCGGCAGAAACCATGCGTCGCGGCGGCGGTGTCGGCTACGACTTCAGCCGCATCCGGCCGAAGGGTGCCGTCGTCAGCGGCACGCAGTCCACCGCCTCCGGGCCGGTGAGCTACATGCGGGTTTTTGATCGCTCGTGCGAGACGGTCGAGTCCGCCGGCGCGCGGCGCGGTGCCCAGATGGGCATCCTGCGTTGCGACCACCCTGACTTGCTCGAGTTCATCCACGCCAAGGATGACAACGGCCTGTCGAACTTCAACCTCTCGGTGGGCATCACCGATCAATTCATGCGAGCGGTCGAAGCCGACAGTGAGTTCGAGCTGGTGCACGAAGCCCAGCCGATTCAATCGCTGACCAATGCGGGCGCGTACCAGCGCGAGTCCGATGACCTGTGGGTCTATCGCAGGGTCCGTGCCCGCGAGCTGATGGACGAGATCGTGCGTTCGACGTATGACCATGCCGACCCGGGTGTGGTGTTCCTGGACCGCATGAACGAGGAGAACAACCTCGGGTATTGCGAAGTAGTCGAGGCGACGAATCCGTGTTCGGAGCAAAGCCTGCCCGACTACGGTTGCTGCTGCCTCGGCTCGATCGACCTCACGCGCTTCGTGCTGCGTGCTTTCGAGCCCAACGCCAGCTTCGACTGGCCGGCGTTCAGGACGGTGACCCGCACCGCTGTGCGCATGCTCGACAACGTGCTCGACGTGACTTACTGGCCGCTTCCCGAGCAACGCCGTGAGGCGATGAACAAGCGCCGCATCGGCCTGGGTTTTCTGGGGCTGGGCAGTGCGCTCGTGATGCTCGGCCTGCGCTACGACTCCGACCAGGGATTGACCTTCGGTGCTGCGGTAGCGGAGACCTTGCGCGACGAGGCGTACCGCGCCTCGATCGAATTGGTCCGCGAGAAGGGAGCGTTTCCGGCGCTCGATGCGGCGCGTTATCTGCAAAGCGGACTCGCGAAGCGACTGCCTGACCCCATCCGCGACGACATTGCGCAACTCGGCATTCGCAACAGCCACCTGTTGTCGATCGCGCCCACCGGGACGATCTCGCTGGCTTTCGCCGACAACGCGTCGAACGGCATCGAGCCTGCGTTTTCCTGGAGCTACACGCGCAGGAAGCGCATGGCCGACGGCTCGACCCAGGAGTACCGGGTCGAGGACCACGCGTACCGCATGTTCCGCGAGCGGGGCGGCGACACGAGTCGCTTGCCCGATCAGTTCGTGTCGGCACTCGACATGACGGCCGAGCAGCACCTTCAGATGCTGGTGGCGGTGCAGCCGTTCATCGACTCGTCGATTTCCAAGACGGTAAACGTCGCCGCGGACTATCCCTTCGAAGCGTTCCAGGGTCTGTACATGAAGGCCTGGAAGGCCGGGCTGAAAGGCCTGGCGACCTACCGCCCGAACGCCGTCACCGGCGCGGTGCTGTCGGTCGACACATCGGCAAGCGCGGCGCAGAGCCTCACCGCCGAGGACGATCCACTGCGCAAGCAATTCGACAGCAGACCCTCAGGCGAACTTGAAGGCCTGACGTCCAAGGTCGAGTTCTGGACCGTGGTAGGCAAGAAGTCGGTTTACCTGACCGTCAACTTCGTGCGCGTCGCAGGCGTCGTGAACGGCCAGCCGGTCGTGATCGAAAGACCCGTCGAGTTCTTTGTTCCGGCAGGTCAGCGCGACGAGGGCCAGCAATGGATCTCGTCGAACATGCGCCTGCTGTCGATGGTCGCCCGCTCTGGCGGGTCGATCTCCAAGGCCCTCGCCAACATGTGCGAAGTGGTCTGGGACAAGGGGCCCGTACGCTGCGGCGTGGTGACGAAGGAGGATGGCGCAGAGGCGCCACGTTTCCACGATTCCGAGGTCGCTGCCATCGGCTACGCGCTGCAGCAGATCCTCTGCCGCAGGGGCTTCCTCGACAGCCTGGGCAACCAGGTGCCGGTGGCGGCGCTCGCGCGGCGGCTCGCGACACGTGCAGAAGCTTCAACAGTTGTTCCCGCCCTGCCCCAGGCCACGGGCTCAGCTCGCGACGGGGGCTTTTCGATCGCGCGCATGGGAACCGGCAAGAAGTGCCCCGAATGCGGCGCCCATGCGCTGCACAAGGTTGATGGCTGCCTGCGTTGTGCGAACTGCAACCACCTCGGCAGCTGTGGCTGACCCCATGACACGGAGGTCAACCATGAAAGATGAATTTGAATTGCGCGTCAGGGACATCAAGGTCCGCGCGCACGGCCACTGGACGCCCCTGCTCAAAGCGCTGGGCGTCGACGACAAAATCCTCAACGGCAAGAACCAACCGTGCCCGACATGCGGTGGCACTGACCGGTTCCAGTACACCGACAAGTTCCTCGAGGGCAACTACCACTGCCGCTCCTGCGGCGCCGGTGGCGGCCTGAAGCTGGCTCAAGGCGTGCTGGGCATCAAGTTCGGCGAGCTGCTCGATCAAATCGAGCATCAGCTCGGCACGGTCAAACAACAAACGCCATCCGGCAACGCTTGCCCGTCGCCAGAGAAGATGAAGCGGCTCTGCCAGCGCATCTGGAACGAAGCCCGGTCCATCACGGTGGGCGACGAAGTGGACCGCTACCTCCGCAATCGCGGGCTGCAGTTGTCCACCTACCCGCGCACGTTGCGGTTTCATCCGGCACTCGGCTACTTCGAGAAGCAAACCGGCCAGCAGCGTTCCAAGAAAGTCGCCGACTACCCGGCGATGCTCGCGGTCGTGCAAGGATGCGACGGTCACGCCGTCACCCTGCACCGCACCTACCTCAAGGATGGGCGCAAGGCCCTGGGTGCGCAGTCCCGCAAGGTCCTGTCGTCCGGCATCAACGGTGCCGCCGTCAGGCTCTTCGAACCCACCGATGAACTCGCAATCACCGAGGGCATCGAGACCGCGCTCGCCGTGCATCTGAGCACCGGCAAGCCGGTCTGGGCCGCCTTGAGTTGCGGAAACATGGAGAAGCTCTGGGTCCCGGACTCGATCGCACGCATCCGCATCTACGCAGACAACGACGCGAAC
>JBEBHW010000606.1:0-3004 GCA_040081145.1 Burkholderiaceae bacterium | reverse complement strand
CGGGCGGCAACGGGGCGGGCTTGAGCTTGGACATGAACGAATTGGCGGGGTGAGGTCTCGATGGCAGTCTACAGTATGACCGGCTACGCCAGCGCCTCGCTAGTAGCCACTTCCGCACAGGTTGCGGGCCGCGCCGAAGCCACGCCGCCCAGCGAAGCCGGCGCCAAGGGCGCCGGGCGTGTGAACGTGGAGCTGCGCTCCGTCAACGGTCGCTTCCTGGACCTGGGATTTCGCTTGCCGGATGAGTTGCGCTCGCTCGAACCCGCGCTGCGCGAACTGCTCGGCGCCGCGTGTCGCCGCGGCAAAATCGAACTCCGCATGACGACCAGCCTGGAGGCCGACTCTACCGTGCCGCTGCCTCGGCCCGACCAGCTGAATCGCCTGGCGCTGCTCGAAAGCACGGTGCAGGGCTGGTTGCCCAAGGCGAGCGCGCTGTCAGTGCACGAGGTCTTGATCTGGTGCAAGGGCTCCGCACCGAGCGAACGCTTCGACGAGGCTGCGCTCGAGGCGGCAAGAAGCGCGGTTCAAGGCCTGCAGGAAGCACGGGCGCGGGAAGGCGCACGCCTTGCGGCCGTGCTGCTCGAGCGGACTCAGCAACTGCGCGAACTCGCGGCGCGCGCCGAACCGCTGGTGCCCGCCGTCGTGCAGCGCCAGCAGGAACGCTTTGTCGAGCGCTGGCGCGAAGCACTCGCAGCAGTCGGCGCCGCGCAAACGATTTCCGAGCAAAGCCTGCACGAGCGCGCCGTCAACGAAGCCGCGGCTTACGCGATTCGCATCGACGTCGCCGAAGAACTGGCGCGCCTGCGCTCGCACCTGGAGGAAGTCGAACGCCTGCTGCGCGCCGGCGGCGAGGTCGGCAAGCGGCTCGACTTTCTGATTCAGGAGTTGCTGCGCGAGGCGAACACCTTGGGCTCAAAAGCCGCGTCGCTGGCGCTGACCAACGTCGCAGTCGAGATGAAGGTCGCGATCGAGCAGATGCGCGAACAGGTGCAGAACATAGAGTGATGTTTCACGGGGTGTCTTGCCACCCGCAAAGCAGCAGTACATCCCCGGCAACCAGCCGGACATCGCCGTTCTGCTGGAGTCGATTCGTGCAGACGTGATCAAGGAGCGCCAGAACGTCAAGCAGCTTGTTCGGCCCGACTTGGCGACCATCGTCGTCCAGGACTGCTGATGCCATCTGTAATATGTTTAAGAACGAATTCAACCAACTATTTCTTGACAAGCCAACCTGACAAAGATAGGCTGAAACCGTTCGAAATGTACTTTTGATGGGTTTCAACATGCCACGCCCACTTCAGCTGAGCGAGACCGCGCCCTACGCCGTCAAGGGCGGTGCCAAGCGCATCGGCGAGCACATCGCGCTGGCACGCAAGCGCCGTCGCCTCACCCTACGCGAGATCGCTTCCAAAGCAGGGATCAGCTACGACACCGCACGTGCGGCCGAGGCCGGCAACTTGCAGACCGGACTGGGGGCGTACTTGGCCATGTTGTGGGCCATGGGGCTCGAGTCCGAGATCCATGCGTTCGTCAACCCGGAACGCGACGACGAAGGCAAGCAACTGGAAATCGCACGGCTGCCGCAGCGGGTGCGACATGGCAAGGAGCGCCTCGATGGCGAGTTCTAACCAACGCGCCTACGTCTATCTCCAGTTGCCGCAGTCACTCGAGGTCGTCACAGCAGGTTTCTACGAACTGGCCTTCCTGCAGGGACTGGCGAGCGGATCGTTCGTCTACAACCCTGCCTACCTGAAGCGACCCGATGCGGTACCGCTGGAGCCGTACGAACTGCCGCTGTCGCCGCGTCGATCTCAGACCGTAAAGCTCAAGGGCATCTTCGGCGCCTTGCGCGACGCATCCCCCGATGCGTGGGGCCGCCGCATCATCGAGAAGCACACCGGCCGCACCGATCTCACCGAGCTCGACTACCTGCTGCATTCGCCCGAAGACCGGGCAGGCGCTCTCTCCTTCGGCCGCGACAAGGTGCCGCCCGCACCGATGCGCAAGTTCAACCAGGTCATTCAGCTGCAAGCCCTGCTCACTGCGGTCGAGCAGTTCATGGAAGACGAAATCCAGGGCAAGTCTGGCATTCCAGACCAGGTGTTTGAACTCTTGCGGCCCGGCACATCGATGGGCGGCGCGCGACCCAAGAACGTGGTCGAGGACAACGAAGGACTGTGGCTGGCCAAGTTTCCGGACAAGGGCGACAAGTGGAACAACGCGCGCGTCGAAGGCGCGATGCTGTCGCTCGCACAGGAGTGCGGGCTGCGCGTTGCCCGGCATCGTCTCGAAACAGTGGGCGACAAGGACGTGCTCCTCGTCCAACGCTTCGATCGGACACTGACGGCCGAAGGCTATCTGCGTCATCGCATGGTCAGCGGGCTGACGGCATTGGGTGCCGAGGATTCGCACGGCGACCGCGCCAAGTGGTCCTACCTGCTGCTGGCCGATGAACTCCGGCGGCGCAGCGCCCAACCGGCCCAGGACCTGGAGGAGCTGTTTCGACGCATGGTGTTCAATGCCCTGATCTCGAACACCGACGACCACCCCCGCAACCACGCACTGATCGCAACGACCGCCAAGTGGGAGCTGTCGCCGGCCTATGACCTGACACCCAACCCACTGACCAGCATCGAGAAACGCGACCTTGCGCTGACCTGCGGCACGTACAACCGGTATGCGAACCGCATCAACCTGCTGTCCCAGCACGGGCAGTTCAAGCTTTCGCTCGTAAAAGCCACGGCGATCGTTGACCAAATCCAACAGACGGTCGCGTCTCGATGGCACGCGGTCCTGCGGCAACACGGCACGACGCCGGTGGAGTGCGAGAAGCTGGCAGCGGCTTTCAACTACGCCGGGTTCGAGTTCGATCCAGCAGAAGTACTTGGCCAACAGTAGACGCACTGCGCGTGTCGCGATGGAGGTTTATGCGGGTTTCGCGTTTCAGGAGCTTGAACACCATCCGGGGATGCCACGCGTTCCGCCGTGCTGGCGGCGGCCGAGG
>JBEBHW010000605.1:0-3006 GCA_040081145.1 Burkholderiaceae bacterium | reverse complement strand
CTGCACAACGCCAGCCGCTGAAGCTGCTGCGGGCCAACTTCCGCAACACCCGCGCCGTCACCGTGCTGGCCAATCGGCTGCTGAAGATCAAGCAGGCGCGCTTCGGTTCGGTGGACCGCGAGAGCAACTTCCTCGTGCGCAGCACCTCTGCTGTGGCCGGCGACGTGCGGCTGCTCGATGCCAAGGACAAAGCGCTGGCGCAGCTGGATGCGGCCACCCGGCAATCGGCACGTCACGCCGTGATCGTGCTGCGCGACGACGACAAGCCCGCCGCGCGCGCGGCCTTCCACACGCCGCTGGTGTTCTCGGTGCACGAGGCCAAGGGCCTGGAGTACCCGCACGTGCTGCTGTTCAAGCTGGTGTCGGGCCAGCGGCAGGCCTATGCCGAGGTGTGCGAGGGCGTGACGCAAGCCGACCTGCAAGGCGACGATCTCGAGTTCCGTCGCGCGCGCGACAAGGCCGACAAGTCGCTGGAGCTGTACAAGTTCCAGGTCAACGCGCTGTACGTGGCGATGACGCGTGCGGTGGAGACGCTGACGCTGGTGGAACAGGACACCGGCCACCCGCTGCTGGGGCTGCTGGGCCTGCAACTGGGCGAGGCTCTGGCGCAGCCGGTGGCCAAGTCCAGCCAGGACGAGTGGGCGAAAGAGGCGCGCCGGCTCGAGCTGCAGGGCAAGGCCGAGCAGGCGCAGGCCATCCGCGATGCTTTCCTGCAGCACAAGCCCGTGCCCTGGGTGCCGTGGAGCCTGGCGTTGATCGAGGACCTGTTCCCCAAGGCCCTGGACGCGCAGAACCCGAGCAGCAAGCCGCGGCAGACCGTGTTCGACTATGCGATGTGGCACGGCCAGCATTCGTGGATCGAGTCACTGGCGCATGGCGGATTCGCTCCGGCCCGCGGGTTGATGGAGGAGCACGAGTTCGCCGGCGCGGGCACGCTGCTGCCCCCGCGCTACGGCATCGACGGCCCCTGGCTGGCGCGTCAGCAGCTGGTGCGCCGCACCGTGGCCGCCGTCCACCTAAGGCACCTGCAGCCCTACCAGGCGAAGAGCTTCAAAGACGTCCTTCGGCTGGCCGACCTGCACGGCCCCGACCACGCCACGCCGGTGGGCGCCACGCCGCTGATGCTGGCCGCGATGGCCGGAAACGCACCGCTCGTGGAAGCGCTGCTGGCCAAGGGTGCCGACCCGGAACGGCGCGACGAGTTTGGCCACAGCGCCTGGGACCACGCCGTTGGCCGTGCGATGCGCGAGGCCGCTTTCGCGGGCAGCGGGCTGCCAGCGCTTTTCGACCTGCTCGCGCCGCCGGCGCTGGACGTGCAGACCGACGCTCGCCTGGTGCGGCTGGAGCGGCACCAGGGCGAGTACTGGGTGCTGACGCTGATGCTGGCCGGGCTGAAGACGCAGTGGTCGCAGTGCGTCACGCGACGGCAGGAGCCTTACAAGGTCCTGGCCGGCTTCTTCGCCGATCAGCTTCACGACGTGCTGCAGGAGCTGCCGGCGTGGTTGTGGCCCGAGCAGCGCCGCAAGCGCACCTACGTCAACCAGGTGCTGGCCCGCGCCGAAGTGCACAGCAGCTACCAGCCGGCGCGCCGGCTTTGGGTGCGCACGAAGAACGGGCACTACTTCCCGAACCCGCAGGTGCAGCTGCGCGCGGGCGACGACTGGCAACCGGTCTACGAACGGCTCGCTCTGCACTGGATCGACCGCGGCTGCGGCCGCGAGATCGACCACCGGCCGCGGCCGGTGGAGTCCATCCAGTGGGTGCGCGAGGCGCTGGAGCTAGCTGCGGAGCCCGAGCCACCGCCGGTAGATCCGGATGGACAGCAGCCGCTGTTCTAAAGGGGAGCGACTACAGTCGAGTCGATGGGCGACCTGACCGTGAAAGCCAAACTCATCATCCATCTCGGTGGCCAGGCGGTGCGCCTGCCCGACGAGTTCCGTTTCGAGGGAACGGAGGTGCATGTGCGCCGCGTAGGCAACGAGGTCGTGTTGAGCTCCGTTCAGCCGCCTACCGCTGATGCGCTGATCGACGCGTTGATGGCATTCGAGATGGACGCCGGGGCGCGGCGTGAACAGCCAGCGGAACAAGAACGTCGGACGCCGATTCGGCGCGCACGTTGAGCCGTCACTCGCCGCAAGGACCCAGGCAATGCGGAAGTGACGAAGGTTGCTGCATGACGAGGCCCATGCGGCTGCGGCCGCTCCATGAAGTGCACTTGTCTGTCCGGCAACTGGCGCCAGCCGGGTTGCTCGCGGGACTGCGACAATTGACCTTCATCGAGCGACAGTCCCCATGAGACGACCATGAACCGCGCGCACGTACTGCAGCAGCTGGCCGCGAGCAAGGCTGAGCTCGCCCATCGGTATGGGGTGACTCGTCTCGCGCTCTTCGGATCAGTCGTCCGCAATTCGGCGCGCGCCGACAGCGACGTGGACATCCTGGTCTCGTTCGACGGGCCAGCCACGTCGTCACGCTACTTTGGCGTGCAGTTCTTTCTCGAGGATCTGCTCGGGCGTCGGGTGGACCTGGTCACAGACAAGGCGCTGCGCCCCGAGCTGCGGCCCTATGTCGAACGCGAGGCCGTGCATGTCTGACGGCGTTCGCGAGTGGCGCTTCTACGTCGACGACATGATTGCCTTCGCCGAGAAGGTACTGGCCTACACGGCAGGGCTGGATCAGCCCGCGTTCGTCGCCAACACACTGGTCTATGACGCGACCCTGCGCAACCTCGAACTCATCGGCGAGGCTGCGACCCGCGTACCCGACGATGTGCGTCATGCGCATCCGCAGGTGCCGTGACGCATGATCGTCGCCACGCGCAACCGTCTCATTCATGCCTATCTCGGCATCGACAATGACCCGCTGTGGAGCATCGTGGTCACCGACGTTCCTGCCCTGTTGCCGACGCTGCGCGCGGTTCGGCAGCACTCGTCATGATGCCGGTTCACGCAGTCCCGCGAAGTCTCGCGAAAGCCCACCCTATGCAGGTAGCCAGACGGGTAGCTC
>JBEBHW010000604.1:0-3007 GCA_040081145.1 Burkholderiaceae bacterium | reverse complement strand
CGGCAGGCGTCGTCGAATGGGGAACGACGCCGAAAGACTTCATGGAGAAGAAGGTCGCAATGATCTGGACGACGACCGGCAACCTGACGAACATCCGCACCAACGCCAAGTTCGATTTCGGCGTGGCGATGTTGCCTGCAGGCAAGAAGCGCGGCTCGCCCACCGGCGGCGGCAACTTCTTCATCTTCAAGAAGGCCACACCCGCGCAGCAGGACGCGGCATTCAAATTCGCGCGCTGGTTGACGACCCCCGAGCGCGCAGCGCAGTGGGGAATCGACACCGGATACGTGGCGGTCACGCCCTCCGCGTGGGACACGCCCGCGATGAAGAAGTACGCGGCCGAATTCCCTCCTGCCATCGTGGCGCGCGACCAGTTGCCGCACGCGGTGGCGGAACTTTCCACGCATGACAACCAGCGCGTCACGAAAGCGCTGAACGACGGCTTGCAAGCCGCCCTCACCGGCGCCAAGACGCCCGAACAGGCGATGAAAGACGCGCAGAAAGAAGCCGAGCGTCTGCTGCGAAGCTACAAGTAAGCCGCGCCCTCGTTGGCAGCCGCGCCGAGCATGAACACGCGAGCCGTGCACGCCTACCTGCTGCTCTTGCCGGCGCTGGTGCTGCTCGCCACGTTCACGCATTGGCCTGCGCTCGCCACGCTGATCGACAGCTTCATGTCCACCCCCAAACCGAACCGGCCGCAGGTGTGGGTGGGCATGGACAACTACGTGCAGATGGTCGAAGACCCGATCTTCTGGCAGGCGCTGCGCAACAACCTGTGGTTTGCGCTGGGAACGATTCCGCTGTCGATCGGCCTGGCGCTGCTGATGGCGCTGTGGGTCAACGAGCGCATTGGCGGACGCGCTTTTCTTCGCCTGGCCTACTTCACACCCACCGTGCTGCCGATGATCGCGGTAGCGAACATCTGGCTGTTCTTCTACACCCCCACCTACGGTCTGCTCGAACAGGTGGGCAGCGCCTTCGGCCTGCCCTCGCGCAACTGGCTCGGCGACCCGGCAAGTGCGCTCGCCGCGATCACGGTCGTCGCAGTCTGGAAGGAAGCGGGATTTTTCATGATCTTCTACCTCGCCGCGCTGCAAGGCATCAACCCGAGCCTGCGCGAGGCAGCGGCGATCGAGGGCGCCGGACGCTGGTTCTTCTTTCGGCGCGTGCTCTGGCCGCTGCTCATGCCGACCACGCTGTTCGTCGGCGTGAACGCCGTGATCAACGCGTTTCGCATGGTCGACCACGTGTTCGTCATGACACGCGGCGGCCCGGACAACGCGACCGCACTGCTGCTTTATCACCTCTATGAAGTGGGCTTCAAGTTCTGGGATCAGGGCTACGCGGCGGCCATTACCGTCGTGCTGCTCGCGCTGCTGGCCAGCGTGGCGCTGCTGCAGTTCTTCGTGCTCGATCGGCGCACGCACTACCAATGAAAGCGCACAAGCTGGTCTACAACGAACCGGGCTGGCTCGACGCCGCTGCGGCCTGGCTGCTCGCGCTGCTCTGGTTTGCGCCGCTCGCGTATGCCATCTGGACCGCGTTTCATCCCACCGAGTTCTCGGCGCGTTTCACGCTGACCGCGCCGCTCACGCTGGACAACTTCCGCAACGCCTGGGCGGCGGCGCCATTTGCGCGCTACTTCGTCAACACCGCGCTGCTCGTGACCATGATCCTCGCGGTGCAGCTCGTGCTGTGCACGCTCGCCGCCTACGCCTTCGCGCGTTTCAGCTTTCCCGGCAAGCAGGTTCTGTTTGCGCTGGTGCTCGTGCAGCTGATGGTCATGCCCGACGTCCTCCTCGTGGAAAACTACCGCACGCTGTCGCGCATCGGTCTGATCGACACCCTGCTGGGCATCGGCCTGCCCTATTTCGCCTCGGCGTTCGCAATCTTCCTGCTGCGCCAGACGTTTCTCGGCATTCCCAAAGAGCTGGACGAAGCCGCGCGCGTGGAAGGCGCCAGCGCGTTGCAAACCCTCTGGCGCGTCTACGTGCCGCTGGCGCGACCGGTGTACGTGGCGTTTGCGCTCGTGTCGGTGAGCTACCACTGGAACAACTTCCTGTGGCCTTTGGTGGTCACGAATTCCGTCGAATCGCGCCCTCTCACGGTGGGTCTGCAAGTCTTCGCCGCCACGGATCAGGGAATCGACTGGGCCATCATCACCGCCGCGACGTTGATGACTTCCGCACCGTTACTCGTCGCCTTCGTGCTGTTCCAGCGGCAGTTCGTCCAGTCGTTCATGCGGGCCGGAATCAAGTAAGGCACGACCCATGAAGCTGATCACCTGGAATGTGCAATGGTTCTGCGCCCTGGACGGCGTAATCGACCTGCGGCGTGTGGTTCGTACCGCACGCGCGATGGCCGACTTCGACGTGCTGTGCCTGCAGGAAGTGGCTGTCAACTACCCGAGCCTCAAGGGGGACGCCTCGCATGACCAGCCGGCGCTCTTGCGCGAGCTGCTGCCCGGTTTCGAGGTCTGCTTCGGCGCGGCGGTGGACGAGCTTGCGGCGGGCGGGCGGAGCCGTCAGCGCTTCGGCAACGTCATCGCGTCGCGCGTGCCGGTCGCACAGGTACAACACCACAGCCTGCCCTACCCGGCCGAAGCAGGTGTTCGCAGCATGCCGCGCATGGCGACCTGCGCCACGCTGCGTGCCCCCTGGGGGTGGCTGCGCGTAGTGACGACGCACCTCGAGTTCTATTCGCAGCGCATGCGCATGGCGCAGACGCAGGAATTGCTGCGCCTGCACGCGCAGGCCTGCGCACAGGCCCTGTCCCCGCCGCAGTTCGACGCCAGCGGCGGCCCGTTCCAGGCCAAGCCGCACACGGCGGATTGCCTGATCACGGCCGACTTCAACTTTGATCCGACGAGCGACGAGTACCGCCTGATGCTGGCCGGCAACGGCGAGGCACCGCGCCTGTTCGACTGCTGGAGTCTGGTGCGCGGTGAGCAAGCGCACGACCCGACCTTCCACCTGCACGACCAGACCTACAGCCCGCAGCCGGTGGC
>JBEBHW010000603.1:0-3012 GCA_040081145.1 Burkholderiaceae bacterium | reverse complement strand
CGTCCTGGCCAGGCCGGCGTAGGGCACGGTGACGTCGGCAATCGTCTTGCTGCCGCCGAGCACGAGGTTGGAAATCGGGCACGACACGAACGCGTCGCCCGGCTCGACCAGCACCACGTCGATCTTGTAGTCGGACAGCCAGCGCACGTACTTCGCCGCGGTCGCGCCGCCAAAGCCGCCGCCGACGACCAGTACCCGCGTCGACGCAGGAACGCTGCTCGTCGCACAACCGGTCAAGCCCAGGCCGGCAAGGCTCGCCGCGGCCCCGGATGCGGCAGCGGCTTTCAACAACTCGCGGCGATTGGGACTCATGGCGCGCCTCACTTGGGTTGTGCAGCGAAATACGCTGCGAGTTGCTCGATCTGGGCGTCGCTGTAGCCCTTGGCGAGCTGGTGCATCACGGTGGCGCTGCGCGCACCGGACTTGAACGCTTTCATCTGCTCGATCATGTAGACCGCCGGAATGCCTGCCAGGCCGGGCACGGCCGGGTTGGGCACCGGGCGGCCGGCCGTGCCGTGGCAATTCGCGCAGGTGGCAGCCAGGCTGCGCAGGTTCAGCGTGTTTGGATCCTGCGCCTGCGCGGCGCCGCCCGCGAGCGCCAACACGAACAGCGGCGCGAGCCTTGCGAATCGGTGAGCAATCATCGTCAAGCCTCCCGGCAGATTTTCACGAGAAGAAAGCGTGTGGCTGGCTGCAGCCGCGCGGGCTTCAAGCTCAGTGGTAGAGGTCAATGTAGTGTCGCGCGAGCTCCGGCGGAAGAGGAGTATCCAGCAGAAAAGCGCTCAGGCGCAATGCATCCGCGCTCGGCTCGGACAAACCCTCGGCCACGCTGTGCGCAAGCGCGGCGCTGACCCAGTCGCGCATCAGCACCGGGCGCTGCATCCAGGGCAGCGTCGCGATGGCGTGCAGGGCATGGACGACGCCGTCGGTGTCGGGCAAGGGCAGCTGCGCAGGCACATCGACGCGGCCGCGCCAGCGCTTCATGACGTCGGCGTACCACCGGGCGCCGCCCGAGCCGTCGGCGGAATCGGCCGGGATCATGCGCGTCAAGAACGCCGTATAGCGGGCGATCGCGTGCACGTCGGACTCGGGCAGCCGCGAAAACTCGGCAGTCGCTCCGGCGGGTGCAGCGGCCGGCGCCTTTTCGCCCAGGCGCCGGCGCATCACGAGGTAGTGCAGGGTGTCCAGGGGTTTGACTGCGCCGCGCGCGCTGATGACCCGCCGCGCCGATTCGAGCAAGGCCTGGCGCTCGGCGAGACGCTGGCCGGCCATGCGCACCAGCAGCGCCTCGAACCACGGCAGGCGCGCTGCCCCGCTGAGCGCTTTCGCTTCGGCGTGAAGCTGCATGGCAAAGGGCGTGGGCTCGATTTCCTTGAGCCAGGTGGCCTGGGCGCGATGGCTGCCCTTGGGCAACAACAGCGCCAACAGGCCACTGCGCAGTTCGCCCGGCCCCAAGGCGTGTTGCAAGCGCTCGGTCGACGCGGATTCGGTCGCCGGCTCGTGCGGGCCGAGGTCGGAGTCGGGAGGGTCGGGGGTCTTTTGCATGCGTTTGCGGCGTCAAGGCGTCATGGCGCCGGCGCGGCGCGGTGAATCGGGTTCATCTTCGCCGAACACGCCGGCGCTGCGGAATCCGAACAGCGCGCCGAGCCACGCGGCGGGAAACTGCGCCAGCGCGCGGTTGTACTCGCGCACCGCGTCGTTGAACTGGCCCTGCGCATAGTGCAGCGCGTGGTCGCACGCCGTCAACTCTTGAAGCAGGCGCGGGTTCGGTGCCTCCGCGCTTGCGCCGACCCCAGCGCGCTCGCGCGACTGCGCAAGAATTTGCAGCGCCACGCGCAGGCTGCGGATCGCGTCGGCGGCACCGGGTTGGCGTTTCGCAGCGAGCCGTGCCGCGTCGGCCTGAGCCCGGGCGGCCTGCAAGGTGTCCAGGTCGCGCCGGGGCACTTCGGGGCGCTGCGCCCAGGCCTGGACTTGTTGCTCGAGCAGGGAGCTGCACGACTCGAGGTGCTGATCCACCGGCACAAAGCGGCGCAGGATCGCATTGCGCAGGCGCACCAACCGGTTGTAGGCGCCGACCGACCAGAACATCAGCACGGCGCCAACGAGCCACGGCAGGAAGCTGAAGGTGTTGTCCATCGCGCGCGACTCTACGACACACCGCCCGGGCGTCGGTTGCGAGGCCGCATCAGCTGCGCAGTTCACCGTGCCCGAGCACCACCCACTTCAGCGAGGTGAGCCCCTCCAGCCCAACCGGCCCACGCGCGTGCAACTTATCGGTGCTGATGCCGATTTCCGCGCCCAGCCCGTATTCGAAGCCGTCGGCAAAGCGCGTGCTCGCGTTGACCATCACGCTCGCCGAATCGACTTCGCGCAGGAACCGCATCGCGCTGGCGTGGCTGTCGGTGACGATGGCGTCGGTGTGGTGCGAGCCGTAGCGGTTGATGTGGGCGATGGCTTCGTCGAGGCTTGCGACCACTTTCACGCTGATGATGGCGGCCAGGTATTCCTCGCTCCAGTCGGATTCGAGCGCCGCAACGAGTTGCGCGCCGGCGACGCTGCGCAGCAGCGCCAGCGACGCCGCATCGCAGCGCATCTCGACGCCCTTGGCGGCAAAGATCGCACCGATGCGCGGCAAGAACGCCGCGGCGAGCGCCGCGTGAACGAGCAGCGATTCGGCGGCGTTGCACGGGCTCACTTTTTGCGTCTTCGCGTTGTCGGTGATTCGCAGCGCCATGTCCAGGTCGGCCTGCGCATCGACATAGACGTGGCAATTGCCGTCCAGGTGCTTGATCACCGGCACCTTGGCCTCGCGGCTGATGCGCTCGATCAGCCCCTTGCCGCCGCGCGGAATGATCACGTCCACCGCTTCCGGCGAAGCGATCAGCGCGCCCACCGCAGCGCGGTCCGTCGTCTGCACGAGCTGCACGGCGTCCGGCGGCAGGCCGGCCTCCTGAAGCGCCGCCTGCACCAGCCGCCATAGCGCCGTGTTCGAGTGGATCGCCTCCGAGCCGC
>JBEBHW010000602.1:0-3014 GCA_040081145.1 Burkholderiaceae bacterium | reverse complement strand
GCTGGTCGGCCCCGTGGTTGGCACCCCGGACGTAGCGAACAAGAGATTCACGCTGCTTGGCCAGACGGTACAAATCGGCGCGAACACGATCTTCGACAATTCAAGCATTCCAGCGCTGGCCAGCATCAATGACATCAGCACCGGCAACGTGCTCGAGGTCCACGGCGTGCTGAACGTCACCACAAACGCCTACGACGCAACCCGAATCGAGCGCAAGAGCGGCGCGCTGCAGTACAAGATTCGTGGCGCGGTCAAGTCGCTCGACGCCGCGGCCGGGACTTTCAAGATCGGCAGCGAGACAATTTCCTACCCTGTCGGTATGAACCTGCCCACTGGCTTCGGTAACGACCAGATCGTTCGCGTGAAACTGCAGACGGCACAAGTCAACAACGCCTGGGTCGCGACGCGCATCAAGAGCGGCGTGAGTTCCATGGGCGACCGCAGCGAAGCCGAACTCAAAGGCACCGTCAATGACTTCAACGAAACGGCAAAGACGTTCACGGTCAGCGGCATCTCCGTTGACGCGAGCAAGGCGTCGATTTTCCCCACAAGCCTGGGCAACGGCACTTTCGTCGAAGTCGAAGGCCCGATGGTGAACAACACGCTGGTCGCCAGGAAAGTCACGCTGGAAGACAGCCTGTCGAGCGGCGCGGGTGAATTCGAATTCCATGGCCGCATCGAGCAACTGGCCGGCGACCACACGAACTTCGTCGTGCACTCCGTCAAGGTCACTGTTGTCACCGGCGCCAACGCGACGGTTTTCGCTCGCGGTGCAACGCAAGCCAATCTCGTGAACGGGATGTGCGTCGAAGTCAAGACCAATGCGGCGATGAACGCCACGTACATCAAGTCCGACAACGACTGCGCACCCTGATCGCAAATTGAGTTGAAGCAGGAGGCCCGCGCACCCCGCGGGCCTCTCCTTGGCCACAACGGGTTTGTGGCGAAGAAGAGGCAACCCCTGCTGAGTCTCTGCACCACACTGCACCACCCCTCAGAATCTCGCCATGCGCACCCCATCGTCATTGCCACCCTCGACTCCGGAGCCCGGCGCGCAAGCGCTCGCTACCGGCGCAGGATCGGCGCCGATGGACCCCGAGGCCTTGCTGCATGCGATGCGCGAACTGTTGCAACCTTTGGCCGAGCTCGCAGTCGGTCAGGGTGTTTTGCTTGCTACCGTAGAAGAAATGCTCAAAGCCTCCTTCGTCATCGCCGCGCGCGCTGCCCTGGGCTCGGGCGCAAGCGAGCGTGTCGTGAGCCGCGTCAGCACCGTCACCGGACTGAACCGTCGCGAGGTGACGCGTTTGATCCAGGCCGACACGAGCGTTGTCGAGCCCAAAGCGTCGCCGGCGACGCGCGTCTTCACGCGTTGGCTGTCCGACCCGGCGTGGAAGAACGCCGCCGGCGAGCCGCTCGCGCTGCCGCGTCAGGGCCCGACGCCGAGTTTCGAGGCGCTGGCACAAACCATCACGCGCGACGTGCACCCGCGCAGCCTGCTCGACGAGTTGTGCCGCCTCGGCCTGGCGAAGCTGGACGGCGACGTCGTGCAAGTCGCCAGTCGCACCTTCGTGCCCCGTGGCGACAGCACACGCATGCTCGGCTTCGTGAGCAGCAACGTCGGAGACCACCTGCGCGCGTCCATTGCGAACGTGCTCGCCGACAAACCCCCGCACTTTGAGCAGGCGGTGTTCGCCGACGGACTCTCCGCCGCCTCGCTGGAAGCCGCAAACGAATTGGTGCGCGCGCAATGGAAGAACCTTCTCGCCGCGACGGTACCCACGCTACAGAAAATGATTGACGACGATCAAGCGGCGGGTCGATCGACCGACCGCCGTGTGCGCATCGGCTTGTACTCTTACGGCGAACCCACCAACGCCGCCGCGCAGCGTGCCCAGGCCGGCCGGCCCGCCGCACGCAAAACCGCTTCCAAGGGGAAATCCACATGAACACCCTCAACTACCGCGGATTGCCGCGCGCACCCGGTTGGCTGCGCGCCACGCTGGTCCTTCTTCTGCTCGGCGGTTGCGGCGGCGGAGTGGACAGCGGCGGCACCGGAGGTGCAGCCGTGTATGCGAGCGGGCCTATCAATGGATTTGGCTCGATCATCGTCAACGGGGTCCGTTTCGACGACAGCAGCTCGGCCTTGGACGTGCGCGACGACGATGGCGGCTTGCGCAGCAAGAGCGAGCTGAAATTGGGCATGGTCGTCGAAGTGCGCGGCTCGACGATCACTACCGACGTGTCGGGCGTCCGCAGCAGCACGGCCAGCAGCATCACGCTCGGCAGCGAAATCGTCGGCCCGATCGGCGCCGGCTTCAATCCTGCCGCGACGACCTTTGTCGTGCTCGGTCGAAACATCGATGTGCAGCCGACGACAGTTTTTGCCGATGTCGGCGGCATGGGCGGCCTCGCGCAAGGCCAAGTCGTCGAGGTCTACGGCCTGTACAACGCCTTCACTGACCGCTTCACGGCGACGCGAATCGAGCGCAAGTTCGGCGCCGTGTCGACGTATCGAATCCGCGGCCCGATCACGATCCCGGTTCCCGGCACCCCGAGGTTCTTGATCGGCTCGGAGCTGATTGACTATTCGACCCTTGTCGGCGGCAATCTGCCTGCCAACCTCACAAACGGCACCGTTGTTCGAGTTCGATTCAGCGCATCTCAAACTACGGCCGGGGTCTGGAACGCAACACAATTGCGCGACGGCACGAGCCGTCCGGACGACGGCCAGCACAGCAAACTCGAGGGCCTGATAGACGGCTACACAGCCACAGGGTTCAGCATCGCCGGTATCCCTGTGACCACCCAAGGCGTCATCCCCATTCCGGCGGGAAGCGTCCTGAACAACGGCGTGCGTGTGGAAGTCGAAGGCACATTCATCAACGGTGCGCTTGCCGCATCGAGCATCGAAGTCGAAGACGACTTCGGCAACCCGGAGTTCGAATTTCATGGGCCGGTCGAAGCGGTCACGCCAACCACCTTGGCCATTCACGGCGTCAACATCAGCTACGACG
>JBEBHW010000601.1:0-3015 GCA_040081145.1 Burkholderiaceae bacterium | reverse complement strand
CGAAGCCCCTTGTGTGTGGGAGCGATTTGCCGTGTCAGTCCACCAGCGCGTCGAGTGCTTTTTGGTAGCGGTTTGCGTGCGAGCGCTCGGCCTTGGCCAAGGTCTCGAACCAGTCGGCGATCTCGTCGAAGCCCTCCGTGCGCGCCTGCTTGGCCATGCCCGGGTACATGTCGGTGTACTCGTGGGTTTCGCCAGCCACGGCCGCCTTCAAGTTTTGCCGGCTCGAGCCGATCGGCAGCCCAGTGGCCGGGTCGCCCGTCGCCTCCAAGAACTCCAGGTGCCCGTGGGCGTGCCCGGTCTCGCCTTCCGCGGTGGAGCGGAACAGCGCTGCCACGTCGGTCTGGCCCTCGATGTCGGCCTTGTTTGCGAAATACAGATAGCGGCGATTCGCCTGCGATTCGCCCGCGAAGGCGTCTTTCAGGTTCTGCTCGGTCTTCGACCCTTTCAAGCCCATGTTCATCTCCTGTCGTTGGAACACTCGGATTTGCTGCGTCAGCGCGTCGGAGCTGCACTGACGCAACGGAACGCTACGTTACTGCACCGCGCAGTGTCGTGCCAATTCAATCGAGCAATTCGCGCCATCGTCAAAAGCAATGAGATCGCGCAAAGCGTCGGCAGGTCAAGCCTCGGCCGGCCGAGCCAGCCCCAGCAACTGCAGCGCCAGCTCATGCTGGCGCCCGCGGGAGTCGGCGAAATCGTGGAGCACGGTGAAGTGGTTCGTCTGCGCGATGCGTTCGCACACCGGAACCGACGCCTCGCCCCAACGGCTGCGGATCAGATCGCTCTGGCGCAGGAATTCATCGCTTTCCTGGGCGCCCACGGTCACGTGCAACACACCGCGCGGCGTGGGAAAAGTCGCCGGGCTGAGGCGCAGCGCCGAATCGGCGGTCAGCCGCAAGTCATTCATCAGGAACGGCGTGTGGCGAATCGGCTCAAGGTCGAACATCCCCGAGATCGCCATGGCCGACTTCACCAGGTCAGCAGGCAGGTCACGCGCCACCTTGCTCCACAGGCAACTCAACATCATCGCCGCCAGGTGCCCGCCAGCCGAATGACCGACAACGACGATGCGCGCCGGATCGGCGCCGTAAGACGCGGCGTGGCGGTACACCCACTCGATCGAGCGCACCAATTGCAGCGTCATCTCGTCGATCGTCACCGCAGGGCACAGCGCGTAGTTCGGTACCACGACCATCGCACCGTCCTGCACGAAGGACGGCGCGACGAAAGAGACGTCGCGCTTGTCGAGCGAGCGCCAGTAGCCGCCGTGAATGAACACCAGGATGGGGGCGTTTTCGATGCGCGGCACGAACACATCCAGCGTTTCGTTCGGTCCGCTCGCGTAGCGCAAGTCGATCTGGCACACCGACTTTTCGCGTGCCAACGCCGAGGCGCGAGACCAGCGCTCGAAGATTTCGCCGTGCTCGGGAACGAGAGCGCGGTTGTTGTACTGGCGATCGAGCCAATCCGGATCGAGTGAAGTCATTGTGGTTTTCCCTCGGCAAAACTTGCCTTGAACCACTTCTCGAGCATGTTCTTCTCGTAGGCCAGCGGCTCGGTGCCTCGGGACCCCGACAAGCCGCGCGTGTAATTCAAGTCGACAACCGACTCGTCGGCGCTGCGCACGGCAACGCCGTTGACCTCGAGCGAGTAGCGCAGGCCCACGCGCGGCCAATCCGCCCCCCCCTTGACGATACGGACCTGCGAGCCACTCCTGCGCGATGGTCGGGGCGTGCCCGCAAGGTCGACATCGAGCACTTCGATCTTGAGCACCTCGCCGTCGCGAAGAAAGCGCCTGCCCAGGGCCTGAAGATGTTCTGCAAGCGCTTTCAGGTTGCCATCTTCCTCCCAACGCGTCGCGCCGGCGTCAGCGTATTTGGACAGACTACTGAACGAGACGGTGACCGTGCCAGCCGCCGAAGCAGGCCCGGCGACGGCCATGACACACGAAAGAAGCACTGCACGCCATCGATGTCTCATGGTGACCTCCTGCGCGGGCGCATGCCTTGCCCTGGCATCTTGTGGTGGAGAGGAGGAGGATCGAACTCCCGACCTTCGCATTGCGAACGCGACGCTCTCCCAGCTGAGCTACCCCCCCACGCGAGCCGCGAGTCTAGCAAATGATCGGGCAGCGTCGGGAAGTGCGACGTGCGACTACCGCAGCTCGAAGCTGGGCTCGCCGAATTGCCACAGCATGAACGCCAGCGAATCGGCAAACGTTCCCAGGCGCTGCGCCGTGCTGCTGCCGCGGCCGTGGCCAGCGTCGAAGTCGATGTTCAGCAGCACCGGCGCCTTGGACTGCGCGCCTTGCAGCGCCGCCGCCATCTTCGACGAATGCCACACCGCGACGCGCTGGTCGGTGGCCCCATGCGGCAGGATCACCGCCGGGTAGCGCACCAGGAGGCGCACGTGGTGGTAGGCGCTCATCTCGTGCAGCGCCTTGAACTCATCCGGCTTGGCCACCGTACCGAATTCGACGGCGTTGCCTGGTCCGTTGGGCTCGGTTTCGGCACGCACTGCGTCGAGAACGCCCACGCCGGGAGCGGCGGCAGCAAAGAGCTCCGGCCGCTCGGTGAGCGCGCGCCCGACCGCAATCCCGCCTGCGCTCCAGCCCATGATGCCGAGCTTGCGCGGCGTCGTGACGCCGCTTTTCACGAGGTGTTCGGCGCAGGCGATCAAGTCTTTCCAGGTGTTGGGCTTGGTCGCGATTCTGCCGGCCTCGTACCACGCCTGCCCATACTCGCCGCCGCCGCGCACGTGGCACGTCGCCATCACATAACCGCGCTCGAGCCAAGGCACCCACTCAGCGCGCAGCCGCGGGTCTTGCGTCAAGCCGTAGGCGCCGTAGGCGACGATGATCGTCGGCCGCGCGACTGCCGCACCAGCCGCACCCGGCGTGGCGACGATCGACAGCGGCACGCGCACGCCGTCGTGGCTCAGCGCGTGTTCGACGCGCGACGCCACGCCGCCCAGCGTATCGAAGCGGCCGCTGGGTTGCAGCGACGTGAGCACGGG